>JAWOIG010000042.1:0-4817 GCA_046484775.1 Clostridia bacterium
TATTACTTACAGGTATCTTTTTGACAGGGAGAAAGAGTTTAAAAGGTACCCGATACCGGCAGAGTGAGAGCGATATCGGGTAGAATGGAAGTATTACTTAATACCAATAACAATTCAATGACCTACGACATTATAATTATTGGAGCAGGCCTTGGTGGTCTTACAGCAGGAGCCAAAGAGTGCACTGTTCAATTTTCAAGGTTCATGGCCTCCATCGTTAAAGGCGCCTAATTATAGTACCACTGCCAAACTTTTTCGTCAAGGATTTTTATCCTTTATTTCCTGTTTGAAACAGCAACTTCGTAATATTAACATTGCAGTATTTTTATGTCAAGCAATTTAACTTAAAATCTTAATGCTTCTGCATTATTCTTATACCCCGTCGCCCGCGGATATATCATCTGCAGCCGTCTTTGTTTTTTTTCTTTGGTTTCGGTCGGGTTTTTGTATGAGAAGCATCTGTTTTTGGAATCAATTTCCATCAACGGCAGTCGCTGCGTATGCCGCTTTGAATTCTTCCGCATAAGCATCGGTATGATTTCTGGAAACGTTCGGGTTATTTGTCAATATGAACGTCAAGCTGCGGGAATGGAATCGCAATACCCTTTTTGTCAAATTCCTTCTTCAGCATGTCATTTATATAGAAATAGACTGTCCAGTAATTTTCGGTATCTGCCCAGGCTCTTACTATGAAATTAATGGAGCTGTCCGCGTAGCTCGTGATTCCGACAAAAGCAACGGGTTCCTTCTTTACCATGTCATTTGCAGCAAGCAAGCCCAGAATGGTTTGCTTCACTTCTTCAACCCCGGAACTGTAGGCGACGCCTATGGCTACATCAACCCTCCTGATTTTTTCCCTTGTATAGTTGAAAACACTGGTGTTTGGGAAAATGGAATTCGGTGCGTATATTATCTTGTTGTCAAATGTCCTAAGACGTGTAAAGAACAGCTCGACATCCTCAACAGTGCCTTCCGAGTCCCCGCATTTGATATAGTCCCCTACTTCGAACTGCTTGTTTATGGCAATCATTATTCCGCCGGCTATATTCGACATATGGTCTTTCAGTGCCAGTCCAAGCCCTATCCCAAGCGATCCCAGCACAGCAATCAGAGGCGTCAGGGGAACCTTCAGTATCTGAAGGAAAACAAGCGTTATTACGATCCAGGACAACGCCTTGAAAATACTTATGATGAAACTATGGAAAGTATTTTTGACTTTCTTCCTGTCAAGCGCCTTTCCTATGATTTTCTTCATTATTCTCATTATGAAGAAAAATATAAATATGCCGATTATCACTATGCCGATTCTTATTAAATAATCAATAACCTCCGGCCATTCCATGGACAAAAGGTTTCCATTGATTGAACTCGCCGCCATTGTCTCAAACCTCCTTTATGATTTCAGCCAGCTTTTCCAGATCCCGGCGGTATACATCCTCCAGGCTCCTGTTGTATATGATGCTCGCGGGATGGTACAGGGGAAACAGGTCCCATGTTCCCACTTTTATAATTTTCCCATGCAGGCCGCCTATGCTTTCCCTGAAGTTTCCGGTTAAGGATTTCAGCGGCACATTGCCAAGGGTCACGACAAGCACCGGGCTGAGTATTTCAAGCTCTCTCGCCAGCAGGCCTCTGCTGTCCCGGATTTCAGCCATCTTTGCAGGTCTGTTGGATTTTCTTCCGGTTTTCGCACTAATTTTCGACAACCTGTATTTAATTGCATTCGTAATAAATATATTGTCCCTCGACCACCCCAGATAGTTCATGGAATCCTTTAGTTTTCCCCCGGCAATTCCGACAAAAGGCCGGCCCTGAATAACTTCATCCTTTCCGGGAGCTTCGCCAACCAAGACATATCCGGCATATGCATTTCCGTCTCCGAACACCAACTCGCTGCCGGGATATCGTTCCCGGTATTCAGAGTATACTTTCTCCAGTTCTATATATCTTTGATTCTCGTCCATGCTTGCTTGATATCCCTCCACATGTCAATCCTTTTTGTCCCGTCCCTCAGAAGCGCCGCCGGATGATATGTGGGCATCACCGGGATATCATTGTACTCCGTCCATGATCCCCTTGCCCTGGTTATCCCCGTTTCCGAATCCAAAAGGAATTTATGGGCTACCCCGCCGAGCAGCACTATTGCCTTTGGTGCAACCAACTCAATCTGCTTTTTCAAATACCCGATGCACGTGTCGGACTGTTCCCTTGTGGGATTTACATTGTTCGGCGGCCGGCATTTCAGGATGTTGCATATATAAATTTCATCTTCGCCTATTCCCAGTCCCGCAAGGGCAAGGTCCAGCAACTTGCCCGCTTTTCCGACAAAGGCCTTTCCAACCCTATCCTCGGTGGCGCCGGGAGCTTCTCCAATGAACATCAACCGTGCGCTGCGGCTTCCTCTTTCAAAAACAACACTGATCCTGCTTTCATGCAGTTCGCACTTCCTGCAGTTTGCACACTCATTTTCCAGAGCTTCCCATTCCCACATATACGCCCCTTTATAACCCGGATTTTCTGCCGCGGATACCTTCGGCTATCCTGTGCAGCCTTTCGAGCCTGTGGCTTACGCCTGATTTACCCAGAGGTGGATCCAGCAGCTTTCCGAGTTCGTCCAGGCTCATCTCGGGATTTTCCAGCCTTGCCTCCGCTATTGCCATCAGGTCTTCTGAAAGATTTCCAAATCCGATATAGCTTTCTATCAGCTTTATATCGTCGCATTGTCTCATCGAGGCATTGACGGTTTTGTTAAGATTCGCAGTCTCAAAATTGACCGCCCTGTTTATATTGTTCCTGACATCCTTAAGAACCCTTATGTTCTCGAAATCAAGAAGCGATTTATGTGCTCCTGTCAGATTTAGAAAATCCGCAATTCCCTCGGACTCCTTGATGTAGCAGATATAGTGGTTCTTTCTGACGGTTGTCTTTGCCTTTATGCCGAATGACTCCATTGCCGACTTGATCCTGTCTATTTCGCGGGGATAAGCGGAAGTAATTTCAAGGTGATATCCCTTGTCGGGTGCTGATATCGAGCCGGCTGCAAGGAACGCTCCTCTTAAGTATGACCTGCTGCAGCATTCGCCTCCGGCAATCTCGCTTATATCCGAAAACACGGGGTTGCCATCTTTGTCGATTTCCATGAAGCCCATGTCCCCAAGGGCAATTCCCGTTGCAAAGGTTCCCTTGAGTTCGGCGATATATACGGTATGCCCCCTGAGCTTTTTTCTTTTTTCGACCACTATACTGGGGTGGAAATCAAAAAGTCTTACGGCGTCAGTGATTATCCTACGGGCCAGGGCGGCGTTTTCGGTGGATATGTTGGTGGTGATAAAACCATTTTCTTCCCTGCGGAACGCGGCTCCCAGCCTTAGGACGGCAGATATTTCACACAATGCGCAGCACTTGTCCTCATTCTGTATCCTGCACATTTCATTCTTAACCAGGGCTGAAAATGACATTCATTCACCTTTATCCCTTGGCATCATTGCTGATATCCCTGTGCCTGGTTATAACCCTGTGATTGTTGCCAAGCATGATTTCCGACATCTTCTCGGCTATAGCCACCGATCTGTGCCTTCCTCCCGTACACCCTATGCCTATAACGAGCTGGTTCTTTCCCTCCCTGATATAGCCGGGTATAATGCATTCGAGCAGGTCAATGCTTTTCTCAAGGAAATCCATGGTTTCCTTTTGTTTTAGAACGTAATTCGATACAATCTCATTTTTGCCGGTCAGTCTGCGCATCGACGTATTGTAATATGGATTTGGTATGAACCTGACATCGAAGACAATGTCGCAGTCCAGCGGAGTCCCATATTTGAATCCAAACGATACTATGCTTATTATTATCTGTTCATAATCCTTTCCTTCGAATAGCAGGGTGGTCAGTTCCTGCTTAAGCTGCTTCGGCAACAGGTCTGATGAATCAATTATGTAATTAGCCTTTTCCTTTATGTCCTCAAGCATTTTACGTTCTTTAATTATGGCTTCCCCGAGCTTGATGCCTCCGCTTTCCAGAGGATGCTGCCTGCGCGTTTCCTGGTAACGTTTCTGGAGCACTAGGTCCTTGGCTTCAAGAAAAATAATTTCATATGGTATCTTTATCTCATCGAGCTCCGCCATGGCCGGGAAAAGTCCGCTGAGCAAACCCGCACCCCTTACGTCTACTGTAACAGCGACGTTTTCAATCGACCTTGTTCCTTCGCCCAGCTGGGCAAACTTGGGTATCAGACTGGGCGGAATGTTGTCTATGCAAAAATACCCCATGTCTTCGAGGGTTCTCATGACAAGGCTTTTCCCCGCTCCCGACATACCCGTAATGATGTACAGCTTCATCTTACTTTTCCCCGATTATCTTGATTTCCGGCTGCAACGCAACTCCGGTTTCATTATATACGGTTTCCTTTACATATTCCATCAGCCGCTCTATGTCGTCTGAAGTGCCATTTCTGTCATTGACTATGAAGCCGGCATGTTTCGTCGATACGCACGCCCCTCCGATCCTGTAGCCCATCAGTCCGCATTGTTCGATCAACGCTCCCGCATAATGACCTTCGGGCCGCTTGAACACACTCCCGGCGTTCGGAAGCGCAAGGGGCTGCTTTTCCCTTCTCTTTCTATTCAGATCAGCCATCCTTGATTTGATTTCCGCCCTGTTTCCCGGCTTTAACGTGAAAGCGCTTTCAATGATTATATATTTCTTGTCGCTGAACATGCTGTGCCTGTATCCAAATGAATGATCTTCATTTCCAATTCTGATTATCTCGCCGTTTTCATCGAGATATACACTGTATGAAAGTACATCCCTGAGTTCTCCT
>JAWOIG010000128.1:0-4656 GCA_046484775.1 Clostridia bacterium
TTTGGCATCAAGGGCGGCGCCGCCGGCGGTGGTTACGCTCAGGTAGTCCCAATGGAGGACATCAACCTTCATTTTACGGGCGACATGCATGCAATCGGCGCTGCAAACAACCTTCTCGCTGCGATGATCGACAATCATATATACCAAGGCAATGAACTTAACATTGATGTGCGTAAAATCACATGGAAACGCTGTGTCGACATGAATGACCGGCAGCTCAGGTTCATCGTCAACGGCCTTAACGGCAAGAGCAACGGAACCCCGAGGGAAGATAGCTATGATATCACGGTCGCTTCCGAAATAATGGCGATCATGTGTCTTTCGAAGGATCTGGTGGATCTCAAGGAAAGAATCAAAAGGATCGTCATCGGGTATTCCCATGACAACAACCCGGTCACAGCCGGAGAACTGAAGGCAGAAGGCGCCATGGCAGCACTTTTAAAGGATGCGCTCAAACCTAATCTTGTCCAGACGCTTGAGCATACCCCTGCCTTCGTGCACGGCGGCCCGTTCGCAAACATCGCGCATGGCTGCAACAGCATCATGGCCACAAGAATGGCACTCAAGCTTGCCGATTATGTAGTCACCGAAGCCGGATTCGGCGCCGACCTGGGAGCTGAGAAATTCCTGGATATCAAATGCCGTATATCGGGTCTTCGTCCTTCCGCAGTCGTAATAGTGGCGACGGTAAGGGCTCTCAAACATCACGGAGGCGTCGACAAGAAGGATCTGGCCGCGGAAAATATAAAGGCGCTCGAAAAAGGCATCCCGAACCTTCTGAAACACATCGAGAACATCACCGTCAACTTCGGCCTTCCCGCCGTTGTTGCGATAAACCGTTTCCCGACCGATACCGAGAATGAACTTGCCTTCGTGGAAGCCAAATGCAAGGAGCTGGGCGTCAATGTGGCACTTTCGGAAGTCTGGGCCAAGGGCGGCGAAGGCGGCGAGGCACTTGCAAGGGAAGTCGTGGCGCTTGCTGAAGGCAATACCTCGAAATTCAAATTCATGTATAGCGACGAAATGGGCCTCAAGGATAAGATAACAGCGATTGTAACTAAAATATACGGCGGCGACGGAGTTGATTTCGCACCGGAAGCACTGAAGGAAATCAGGAAGCTTGAAAAGCTCGGTTTTGGAAATCTGCCTGTTTGCATGGCCAAGACCCAGTACTCCCTCTCCGACGACCCTAAAAAAATCGGAAGACCGAAGGATTTTACCGTTGGCGTACGGAATGTCCGTGTTTCAGCCGGGGCGGGTTTTGTTGTTGCACTGACAGGCGATATAATGACGATGCCCGGGCTGCCCAAGGTTCCTTCCGCCGAAAGCATCGATGTAGATAGTACAGGAAAAATCTCGGGTCTGTTTTAAATTCCATCTTTATTCACAACCTATGTTGCTGCGCCTCATGCCGGGGCGCAGTTTTCTTTTGGTGAAATTGACAAAAAAATATCCATATGCCTTGTAACCTTGCCCCCAAGGCATTAAAATGAGTATGATTTTTGAATTATACCTTTGGGAGAGTGAAGTATTTCATGAAAACAGGAAGAGAACTGGTAATATCGGCAATCAAAATGGAAACGACCGAAAGGGTGCCTTGGGTTCCTTTTGTGGGCAGCCACGGAGGCGCACTCATCGGAAAGGGTGCTGATGAACTTTTGAGGGATGCCAACCTGATTGTCAAGGCACAGATCAAAGCCGCTCAAATGTATGAGGCTGACGGGATTCCCGTCGCTTTCGACCTCCAGGTGGAAGCCGAAGCCCTGGGTTGCGACCTAAAATGGGAAAAATTGAACCCACCGGCGGTTTCGTCCCACGTACTGGACTCCAGGAAGCTTTCGGAACTTAAGCTTCCTGATCTTAACAGCGGACGAATCCCGATTATGATGGATGCTGCGGTAAAACTAAGGAAGGAACTTCCCGATACGGCGTTGTATGGATTGATAACCGGCCCCTTCACGCTTGCCCTTCATCTGATGGGTTCGAATGTTTTCATGGAAATGTACGATAATCCGGATGAGCTGAAGGAGCTCCTGCGTTTCTGCACTCGCGTCGGCAAGGTAATGATTGACGGCTATCTTGATGCAGGCTGCGATATCATCGCACTGGTTGACCCCATGACCAGCCAGATAAGTCCCGTGCACTTCAAGGAGTTCGTAACATCCGAATGCACCGACCTTTTCAACTATATCCGCGGAAAAAACGGATATTCCAGCTTTTTCGTATGCGGAGACGCCCTGAAAAACCTCGAGGTCATGTGCGACTGCGGACCCGACAATGTAAGCGTGGACGAGAATATACCGCTTGATGTGGTCAAATCAATCTGCCTTGACAGGAATGTCAGCTTCGGCGGAAACCTCCGGCTGACCACCGCCTTGCTCAACGGCACACCCGACCAAAATTCCATTTATGCCTACAGATGCATAAAGACGGGCGGAACGACCGGATATATACTGGCGCCGGGCTGCGACATACCTTACGACACTCCTGTTGCAAACCTTAAGGCGGTCGCCGGGGTCGCAAGAGATGACTACAAGAGGCAGGTCGCCGAAACCCTCGATGCAAAGGGATTTACGGAGGATTACAAACTCTTTGACATGTCCGACTACGGCCGCTCCGACAAAGTCATCGTGGATATCATTACGCTTGACTCCGAGGCATGCGCCCCCTGCCAGTACATGGTTGAATCGGTCAAGGCGATAGTGCCTCAGTTCGACGAGCTTGTAATCTGGAGGGAGCATAAGATCAAATCACCTGACAGTGTTGCATTCATGGCATCGCTGATGGTCAAGAACGTACCGACCATCTGCATCGACGGCAAGATTACATTTGTTAGCGTCATTCCCACAAGGGATCAGCTCGTTGAAGTTCTTCAGGACCGCATATACAAAAAGCTTAAAATAAAGATAAAGAGGAAACAGAACAGCATAACGGTTGTCACCGGTGACAGCGAGGAGAGCAAGGCTGCCCTTGAAAATGTCAGGACCGCCGTCACAGAGCTTGGACTCGACATCGCGATCGTGGAATCCATGGACACGGAACTTGCAAAAAGTTATGGCGTCAGCGAACTTCCCGCAATCATATTGTCGACTTCCCAGCTTAAGTCATGGTCGCATGCGCCGGAAGTCAAGATAATCAAGGAATGGCTGAAGGATCTGACATAATGGACAGTATTCCCGTCATATTGATAACAGGATTTCTCGGGGCGGGCAAAACCACCTTTTTGAACAGTTTGCTGGCATACCTGCGGACCCGGGATAAATCCACGGCTCTTTTGATAAATGAATTCGGAAGGGCTGGCATTGACAAGGATCTGGTGGACTCCCGCGGGGAAGCCATCTATGAAGTTAACCAAGGTTCCATTTTCTGCGTATGCACCAGGGACCAGTTCATAAGGGCGCTCGACGGAATTGCCGGACATTCCCCTTCATTCGATTTGGCGGTCATCGAGTCAACAGGCATAGCAAACACCGCCGACCTTAGAAAACACCTTGACGCCCCTCCCCTGACAGGGAAAATAGATATAAAGCAAAATTTCTGCCTTATAGACGCGGCGAATTTTCATAAAGTCTTCGAAACCCTTCCCGCGGTCAGGACACAGGTCGGGGAAGCCTCGGTCTGCGTCATCAACAAGACGGATCTTGTGGACAAGAACCATCTTGAACGGCTTGAAGCCAGGCTGCGTGAACTGAATCCCGATGCATTGATTCTGCAAACCTCATATGGAAACATTGATTTTTCCGCTTATCTGGACCTATCGGGTTCGTGGTCGGCCCGTGCAGGCCTCGACACGGCTCCCCCTGAAGACATATTCTCTGTAACCCTTGTCGAACCCGGCTTCCTTTCAAAGGAAAAGGTAAGGCGCTTTCTGGAAAGGCACGACCGGTCGCTTCTCAGGGCAAAGGGTTTTCTGGCGACTGATCAGGGAAGGCTTTTCGTCGAATGGGTCGGTGGAAGCCTATTCACAAAGCCCGCCGATACCGGTGTCGGTTCAACAGGCACACTGGTGCTTATCGGATATGGTCTTTCCGAAGCATCATTGAAGGATGAATTCAAAGAATGCCTGCTTTGATCATTACTGTTCCGGCCTCACTGGAAAGCGGCTCGATTGCATTGTCGTCCTACATGAACAAGTTGCGCCAAAATGTGTTTCATGTTATGAAAAAAACATTTTTCTTCATGGACAAACAGTGGCCATAGTGTATAATAAGAACAAGGTTTTTTAATAAATGCCTTTTTTATTGAAAAGGGAATTATTACATTGACTATACAAGGAGGAACCATGGAACATCATATCCGGAACAAAATCTACCATGTTGAAATCCTGCCGCCAAAGCAGGCAACCGAAAAACTTCACGCGGACCTTGATTCTTTTGATGAAAAATTCGACAGGGTCAGGGAAAGCGGCTATTGCGCGTGCATAACCGACAATGCCATGGGCCTCCTGGCTTTCCAGGGCACCGAGATCATCGAGGAAATGAAGCTGAAGGTCAATCCCGAACAGGTCATGATTCACCTCAACACCTTCCATACCAAGGAAGACCTTGACAACATCCTCGGCACCTGCATCGCAACCGGAATCAAATATCTGCTTGTCATAAGCGGAGACGGCTCCGACAGGCTTCCCAAGCTGCAACCCTCCGATATCGGCGTAGA
>JAWOIG010000201.1:0-4322 GCA_046484775.1 Clostridia bacterium
AATACAATGAATGAAGTAAAATCCTGGCTGTAATCCTTACTATTGGCTGGACGATTTTATGAAACATCTATATACCCCGCCATTTCATCAACTATTTCCTGTATGCTTTGGTTGGTAGTATCTATGAGTATGGCATCCTCAGCCTGCCTCAGGGGCGCCATCGTCCTGTTTGAATCGTTGTCGTCCCTGAACTTTATATCTTTGACAATGCTTTGAAGGTCTGCCTCCATTCCTTTTTCCAGCATTTCTTTGTATCTTCGTTCCGCCCTTTTCTCAACGGTCGCAACCAGAAAGAATTTATATTTTGCATCCTTGAGGACATAGGTGCCGATATCCCGTCCGTCCATGACGACTGTGCTTTTGGACGCTATCCTGCGCTGCATTTCAACCATCTTATGCCTGACCGGCGGGAATACCGCCACATGCGAAGCTCCCAGTGAAACCTCGGGCGTCCTGATCAAGCCATTGACAGGCTCGCCGTCGAGATATACGGCCTGCCCCTCTTCGTCGAATTTTATCTCGATTTCTATTTCTTCGATCATTTTGGCCAGGGCTTCCCCATCGCCTGTATCTATCCCTCTTTGAATGGCCGCCAAAGCAACCGTCCTGTACATCGCACCCGTATCCAGATAAATCGCACCAAGCATTTTCGCAAGAATCCTGGCGGCGGTGCTTTTACCCGCACCGGCGGGTCCGTCAATCGCAACAGAAAATATCATTCGCTCCTCCTAAAGAACCCGGTGTCCGAGTCCCATCGCCACTTCGTTCAGATGCAAAAGGCCTATCTTTGCGAACACACATACGCTGATGTGCTCCCCGCTCCTGGCAATGCCTATCTTGCCGCCGATATTGCAGCCAATCGCCTTGGACATGATCTGGCTTATGGCTTCCTTGGTCGCACCGGCGACCGCGCCTTCTTCAAGGAGGCATTCCTTGATAACCTTTTCCCTTTTCGAAGCCACTATCGCACGGCTTACCATCTCCATCATGGATGAAATGTATTCGCCGCTCATATCCACCGCAACACAGAGGATATCCTTCACGGAAAATTCCTCCTTCAAAGCCTTTTCCTCCTCCCGGGTATCAGTCAGGCTCATCTTTGCCGCAGCCCTTGCAGTTTCCCTGCTGCCCATGCTCCATTTATCCATGTCCACCCCTTAGAATTTAATGAAATCATTATATAAAATAGTAATCCTTTTTACAACTGCATCAATGTTCCTGTGGTTACCATCGGGATAACCGTCAGTACAGGATTCAAAGGGTGCCCTTGAAATATTTGAGGATTATGGCATCCTCTATTTACATACTGGCCGCATTTGGTAAAATAACTGTTATACGGGGGTATGCAAAATGGCTGATTTACTTGATTCCAGGGTTATGGTTCATAATGGGCGTCCTACCATCTTCATTGACGGACAGGATTACGCACCCGTCATTTATTCCCTGACCGATTGCCCGGGCGGCAGGCTTTCATACGAGGAAGTCCCGGCCCACAATATAAGAAGGTTTGCTAAAATCGGCTTTTTGCTGTTTCAGCTTGATATCTGGCTGGACGACATGTGGTTCGAGGACGGGACTTTCGATATCTCGATGGCAAGGAAGCAGATCAAGGGGGTGACGGACATCTGTCCCGACGGAAAGGTTTTCCTGCGGTTTCACACGACTCCGCCCAAGTGGTGGAATCTCCAAAATGCCGACCAGCTTGTCGATTACGCGGACACCAAGGCAACCCCGGAAAAAGACCTTCCGGGTCCCCAGAGGTATCTTATCCAGGACCTCGACCCGGTTTACCGCCACAGCTTTGCATCCCGGAAGTGGCTTGACGACTCGACCCGGATGCTCATTCGGTTTCTTGACGGGATGTCAGGGACACCGGAAGGAAAATCGCTTGCCGGAATCCAGCCCGCAACCGGTGTATACGGCGAGCATCATTACTGGGCATTCATGAATCATGAGCCGGATACCGGCATTCAGATGCAGAAAGCCTTCAGGAAGCATCTTAAGGATAAGTATGGCACGGACGAGCGCCTTCGGTCGGCATGGGACAATCCGACGGCTTCGATCGACGCTTCGACTGTTCCGGGAATGAATGAACGCGCAAACAACCGGGACGGCATTTTCCGCGACCCCGTCAAGGAAAGAAACATAATTGATTACTACGACTGCCAGCACAGGCTTGTTGCGGACAGCGTGGTTCATTTTTGCCGGGTAATAAAGGAAAGCTGGCCCTCGCCAATAATAACAGGCGCTTTCTATGGTTATTATGTTTCGGTTTTCGGAAGAGCCGCCGCAGGCGGTCATCTTTGCGAACAGACAATTCTGAACAGCCCCTACGTCGACTGCTTGTGCGCGCCGCAGGCATACGACGGCAACCTCAGGCAGCTTGGCGGAGCAGGCGCAAGCCGCGGAATGCTTGAATCCGCTTTCTTACACGGCAAGCTCTGGCTTGACGAGATGGATCAGCCTGTGCATACAGGTACGGTTATGGGCGGAATGCCCGTGTATGGCGTCAACGAGTCCAAGCAGATACTTCGCCGCAACTCCATGTTCCCCATATTGAACGGCGGAGGACTTTGGTATTATGATTTCGGCCCGTACAATAACTCCGGCTGGTGGACCCACAGGGTTTATGAAGACGAGATATCCGCGCTGAAGGAAAGCATCGAAACCTACCGCATGAAGCAACACGAGAATCCCGCGGATGTGCTGCTGGTATTCGATACGGAGGTCTTCAAATACACTGCATTCAATTCAAAAAAGGATCCCATTACCGATGCGGCATGCATAAACACATCGTATACAATGGCGCTGAGAAGCGGTGCCGCGGTCGATGCAATATACCTGAGTGATTTGGAAATCGCCGAACTTGCGAGGTACAAATGCATAGTCTTCATGAATGCATTCGTGCTGACTCCCGGCCAGAATGCATTTATAACGGATAAGGTTTGCAAGGACGGGCGCCATGTCCTTTGGTTCTATGCACCCGGCTATATCGACGGTGCGACAGCCGATGTCACTCATATAAAGGATGTAACGGGACTTGATATCGAAAAAATTCCCATGAGAGGAGTGCCTTCCGTCAAGGCCGATGGTGTTGAATTCGATTTATATGAATTGTATGAAAAATTGTATGGAAACCCGTCCTCATATCCCGATATCGATCTGTTCGTAATAAAATCCAAGGGAAAGCCTTCGCTTGTGTGCGAAAAACGCAGAAACGGCACAGTTTGGTTCTCGCCCGTTCCCTTTACGACATTCAGTTTGTTCACGAGGGTTTTCAGGGAATCAGGAGCCCACATATACTGCGATGACGGAGATTCCGTGGTTGCCGGCGCCGGGATTCTTTCGGTTCATACCAAGGACGGAGGCAGGCGGAAAATAAACCTCCAAAACGGCGAAGTCCTGGAAACCACCCTGGATCCCGCGGAAACAATTCTGATTGATTATAATACCGGGAA
Organism: Clostridia bacterium; assembly: GCA_046484775.1. GTDB lineage: Bacteria > Bacillota > Clostridia > DUPQ01 > DUPQ01 > JAFGQE01. The sequence goes on from JAWOIG010000201.1 coordinate 3,459, forward strand.
GATACTCCACAGGGGCTGAAACTTTCAGCATGAAAAGACATAATCAGATTTGATTGATTATACAAGTGGAAATGCAGCTATCTTTCTTTTTTGTTGTACTTATCAAGCAACTCGGGGGTAATCCGTTTTTCCCCCTCGCTTACAGCCCTTTCGGATATGGCCGTAAGAACTTTTTTAAGAAAAACCCTTGGGACCTTTACCAGGCGCTCGTAGGCGCCATCTTCCCATTCCAGATCATAGGGCATCCTCTGAACTTCATATGCAACAGAGTTTACATCAATCCCCTTGCTCTTTGGTATCGGTTCGGAATACGGCCGTCCATGCGACGCAAACCAAAAGTATTTGCCGTCCCTATAGCCGTAGTCGACAGGAAGGCTGGGGAAACGACCGCCCCTTCTTAATGCCGAAGCCCACCTTTCCTTCATGAATATTGAATCTATCCTAAGTAGGAAATGCCTTTCCCCTCCGTCATTCGCATAATGAAACAACTCCTTGTCGTCAATCCACGTGCACTCGAAGATCTGTATGGATTCGTTGACGACATCCGGGTATGAAGCGCCTTTCTCCTTGTCTTTGCGCATGGACCGGACAAGGGTGAACCTGCAGTCCCGCAGTTTTTCCTCCGTAGTCTCGCCCGGATATCCAAGACAAACCGCATTCTTCAGAAATCTCCGCCTGTATGGTATGAAATTAAGCGCGCACTTTTTGTTTCCTCTCATGAGATTGATCGACGTGTTGCTGTCGCCTCTTGATATAAGCATCATGTAATGCTCGCCGGCAATCCCAAAGGGAAAGCACAACGAATATGAACCCACATTGGTCAGTCCGTTCACAGATACAGTCGATACCCTTGTAAACCGGCAA
>JAWOIG010000014.1:0-2682 GCA_046484775.1 Clostridia bacterium
GTCGTGAGCCGGGCGGGGACCGACCCGACCCGCCACCTCTGCGAGGTGCGCGAGGTCAGCAAGCTCTTCTCGGCGAAGTCGGGGCTGCGCACGGGCGGCGGTGGAGTTGAAAGGCGCCGATCCAAACAGAGTCGTATTTGTAAGCGAGTTTAAAATGACAATGCCAACTGTCGTGATGCCTACGCCGACAGCCACATCCGCCTGCCTGGAAGGACTTGGAATATGCGGCCGCGATTCATGCAAGCGATAATAATCTTCGAGTGCCCTTTCCATGTCGATTGCATTGGAACGATGATAATCATCGAGTACCTTTTGCATATCGACTGTTGAAGCCGAGGCAAAACTGCAGATTCCGGTTAAAAATACAACGAGCATAAGAATGTAAAATAATCTTTTCATATTATACCAACCACCCCATCAACATTGAAAATACCGTCGAGGCAACAACTCCTGCGAAAAAAGGCATTGACTTGCGTACTGTCCATCTTTTATTTCCCCTCCCGAGGGCATTGCCGAGAAGCATCCCGATCAGGCCGAAGGATGTGCAGATATAGACCTGGACAACATACCATCCGAGGAACAGGTATGTCACCATCATAAGCACGCACATCGGTATGCTTATCAGCCATATGTCGAACGGGCTCTGGTAATCGGAAATATCAAGTTCTCCTGTGGCGGTAAGCTTTCTGACCGAGACTATGTAGAAAAGGGTCTGGAACAGGAAAACCGCGGTGAAGAACAGGAATGTTACGATGAACCCGGCGAAGAATCCCTTCATACCCGAGCGGGCGACCTGCAGTCCGTTGAATACGGAGAAAAGGATTATCATTGTTGCTATTATCAATAATTTTAGCTTAGGCATCATTCATCTCCTCAACTTACTATGATTAGTATCAGCTGCCATGAAAACAGCAGGATTACACCGACCAACGTCGCTATAAGCGGCGGAAGGAAGGCCTTGCCTTTACCAAGCGTCCTGATTCCGGCGTAGATTGGCATCAGCGTGCACAGCAAACCCGCTATTCCAAAGGATGCGGACGAGCTGTTTCCGAAAAGGTTGTAGATGAGCCCCAGCAGCACCGAGAAAACCATGTATGTGTGCGACATTGCAATCAGGGCGATCACTTTATCGGGGGCCATCTCATATCCGAGATAGGCCAGTATGTATGCGAGCATCCAGCCGATGAAACCGACGACCAGATATCCCGCCACAAGCCCCAGGAATGATATGAGAATCACAGTCCATGCGGTGAACATGCCCTGTCTGAACCGCTCTATTCCTATCTGCAGGAAAAAGAGAAGCCAGCCTGTCGCCGGGAAAACAAGGTATATGTACCACTTGTGTTTTTCAGACGATTTCAGCAAACCGACCGGATTCAGGGACAACAGGACCAGATATTTGAATCTGCCGAAAAAACCTTCCGAGGAACCTCTCCCCGGAGACTTGACTTTATTTTTATCCATACATTTCCTCAACCCCAGTTTGATGCATAGATTATATCATTGAATCAAACAAAATAAAATATCCGGCGCGTTGTAAATTTATTTTATTGAAGCAGTCCCGAAGGCTGTGGTTGCATTTGAATCGATTTGGACAAAGCATCGCAAATCCCGGGGCCAACTTTAGCCGGGAGGGGGTATTGGGCGGGATTTTCCGTTGACGGAGGTTGATTTTTGTTGTATACTGTCGGCGATGAATCCCATGAGGGGAAGCAGTAATCCCGGAGGATATGCAAAGAGAGGCGGCATTTGGTGCGAGCCGTCGTTATTCCAAGGATGAATCCAATCCCGGAGGATCCGACCGAAGAGGCCGGCCGTTCACACGGTTATAGTGGCTTGAGTGAATCAAGGATTAATTTGGGTGGCACCGCGGAAATTTCCGTCCCATAGGGGGCGGTTTTTTATATATTTTTTTAGGAGGCATACCGAATGCTTGATATCAACAGAATCAGAAGCGGCCCGGGGGAAGTATCCTCGGCGCTGGCGAAAAGGGGAGTTGAAATAGATTTCAAAGAGCTGCTTTCATGGGACGATTCCAGGAGGAAGCTCATATTCGAATCCGAGCAGATGAAGGCCGAGAGAAATACCGTTTCGGCCGAGGTTCCTAGATTGAAGAAAGAAGGCGGGGATGTTTCCGGGACACTGGCCCGCATGAAGCTTCTTTCGGATGAGATCAAGGAAAGGGAGAACGTTGTCTCCGGCATTGAGGATAGGATAAAGTCGTTCATGGAAGTGCTGCCAAACATACCTGACGAAGATGTGGCTCCGGGGGATGCGTCATGCAATGAAGTCGTCCGCGAATGGGGAACCAGGCCCGATTTCAAATTCAAGATAAAAAACCACATCGACATCTGCGAATCGCTTGGACTTATAGATTACAAGCGGGGCACCAAGATATCCGGCAACGGTTTCTGGCTTTATAAAGGCGACGGCGCGGTTTTGGAATGGGCGCTTCTCAATTACTTCATAGAAGAGCATCTGAAGGACGGCTACGAGTTCCTTCTTCCTCCGCACATACTCAATTATGAATGCGGCTACACCGCAGGGCAGTTCCCGAAATTCGGAGATGATGTATTTTCGCTCGCGGGCGGGACGAACGATGAAGGCGCGCAGTTCCTGCTGCCGACATCCGAGACGGCCCTTATCAACGTGCACAGGAACGAGGTTCTGGCCGAAAGCGAG
>JAWOIG010000153.1:0-3040 GCA_046484775.1 Clostridia bacterium
TTTTCGGATCTCATAACCTCCGCGCCATATGAGAAGACGGTTGTCTATAGGCCCGGCAGCGGAAAATCAGGCTATACACTGACCAGCGGAGGACATCCGAATCCGTGGGATGCCATAAATGCCAAGGGTTGATTCAAAGCAATAAAAAAGGAGCCTTCCGACAGGGGGCTCCTTTCATTTGGAATTAATACTAATACGATCGGAAGAGTCCGATAACCTTGCCCGCAATGATTATGTCGTCATATATAAGGATGGGATCCATGGATCTGTTCTCGGGCTGCAGCCTTATGCGGTTCTTTTCCTTGTAATAGGTCTTGACGGTTGCCTCATCCTCAAGGACCACCACTATTATGTCCCCGTTTACAGCCGTGTTCTGTTGTTTGACGAGTATGAGGTCGCCCTCCAGGATCCCTGCATCGATCATGCTGTCGCCCTTGACCCTGAGCATGAAGACGGTTGAATTCTTTGTGTATTGAGCGGGAACGGTAAAAGTATCCTCGATGTTTTCCACAGCAAGGATAGGCGATCCGGCCGCTACCTGACCGATTATGGGAACTTCCACCAGATCCTTGCCTGAGGGGGAATGACCTGATGTACCCGGCACGCGGATGGACCTGGAGATTGTATCGTCCATGGCTATCAGTCCAAGGCCGTTGAGCTTCTTCAGATAAGCGTGAACAGTGGATGTGGACTTGATGCCGGTATCCCTGCAGATGTCCCTTACGGAAGGTGAGTATCCCTTTTTTTCGATGGACCTGCGTATATAGTCAAGAACCCGTTGCTGTCTTTCAGATAATATATCGCTCATATTTTCACCCCTGAATTTCAATTTCAAAAACATAATAGCACAGGAATTAAAAAAAGTCAAACAAATGTTCGTTTTTTCATTGACAGGGAACATGTGTTCTGATATCATTGCAATATAAAGAACAGGTGTTCGGAGGTTACAAATGAAAAAGAGATATGTATTGAAGAATAAAAGAAGATTCATGATAACTATGGCGGTGGCTGTCTCCATCCTCGGCAGCGTTTTGCTGGCTTCAGCAACAAGACCCCAGGGCTATTCACAGATGCGGTTCGACGAGATAGTCGTACGAAGCGGGGATACTTTATGGGATATCGCCGCCGATGCATATGGCAGCAATTCGGATATAAGGCGTATGGTTGCGCTGGTGCAGAAAACCAACGGACTTGATTCTCCTGAAATCTACGCAGGCCAGGTACTGTTGATTCCATCTGAATGATATCAGTGCGGAAACAACTGCAAGGATGATTCGTACTATTCAAACGTTGGATGCAATGCCCGGAAAACGGTAATTCAACTTTTCGGTCTTATTCTGTTAACAAGAAAGCTTTGTAAGAATAGCGGTTCAATGCGAATCATTGGCTTGCTTTTTTATGTTGCCCCTTTTTTGTAATGGAGTATAATTGAATAAAACCGGATTTGGAGGAGCGTATGGGATTTCTTGACGACATAAAAAGCAGGATACTTATATATGACGGATCGAAGGGATACATGCTGCACCTGGCGGGACTGCCGGCCGGAGGTTCTCCCGAGGAATTCATACTTTCACATCCTGATACCGTTTTTAACATCCATTTGGCTTATGTCGAGGCAGGCTGTGATGTAATTCAGACAAATACTTTCACAGGCAACAGAATATTGCTGGAAAAACACGGACTCGGGGAGTTTGTATATGAGATTAATTATAATGGCGCGGCCTTGGCTAAAAAGGCGGCGGCCGGAAAAGCATACACAACGGCCAGCGTCGGTCCGACAGGTGTGATGTTCAGCCCGTTCGGGACCCTGGATTACGAAGAGGCGTTTGATATTTTCAAGGAGCAGGTCAAGGCGCTTGTCGATGGAGGAGTCGACCTCATTAACTTCGAGACATTCACGGATATATCGGAAATGAGGGCTGCGCTTGCCGCAGCCAGATCCATAACTGACATTCCGGTGATTTGCTCGATGGCTTTTGAACAGAATAAAAGGACTTTGATGGGAACGGATCCGCTGACATGCGTGAGAATTCTGCTAGCGGCCGGAGCCGACATGGCGGGCGCCAACTGTTCCTTCGGTCCCGGTCATATGATTGAAATTGTAAAGGAAATGGCTGTCGCGGGAAGCTTCCTCAGCGTCAAGCCCAATGCCGGCCTTCCCGCATCGGTGGACGGCATGACCGTATACGGCCAGTGTGCGGCGGACTTTGCGGCGGAGGCAGCCGGGTATGGCGAATATAATGTCAGGCTTGTGGGCGGATGCTGCGGCACGACGCCGGAATACATTGATGAAATCAAAAGGAAAATGGTACTGAAGCCTTACATTGGTCCCGTGGATCAAGGCAAGTATATATGCTCTGTCGAAAAATCAGTCTTGGTACATGGAGAAATCAAGATTGGATTGTTCATAATAGGGGATGGTCTTTCGGCTGACGCTGCCATGGATGGGATTTACGACATGGTATATGACGATTACGAAGCGCTTGAATTGGAATACAACGGAAGCAACGAGGATTTTCTTGCTGAAATCATAAGGAGAACAAGGGGAATGCTGAAGCTGCCCTTGATATTCTCCGGAAAAAACAACAGGGCGGTCGAGAACGCCCTGCGAATATATCCCGGTATTGCGGGAGTCAGACAGAAACCTGAAGCCCGTCATGGATATGTGCTTCTTGACGGATAGAGAATATCACCCCAAGTCAATATCCGTGGAATTACCCTTTTTAATAACGTCGGTCAGTTTTCCGCTTGCATAACTTCTGCCTTCATCGGTAAGCATGTCGCGCAGATCCGCCAGTATGTTCTTGAAGAAATCCTTTATCAATCCCCAGAAACCACCCGAGCTTCCTGAGCCTGCAGCCGAACCGGCTGATACAGAGCCTCCTGCAGGCGGCGGTCCTGATACGGCTCCCATTGAAGACGATGAAGTGCCTGCCGAAGCCGAGGCTGAGCCTCCCGAAGCAGGTCCTGTTCCTGCCGGAGCAGACCCGGTTCCCCCGGGTGCCGAACCCGTGCTTCCCGGCGCTGAGCCGGAACCTGT
>JAWOIG010000230.1:0-3885 GCA_046484775.1 Clostridia bacterium
AAAACCACGTTCGAGCGGTTCGCACTTGTCGGCGAGGCCCTGGGCGACATACTGCCCGTCAGGCTGACGGGCGTCAACATCTTCTATTCGGTGACGTGGGATTTCATTTCATGCTACCGCGGGGTCGGGCCCCTGCTGATGGACCTGGCCGACCGCCCTGAATTCATGCACCGCATCGTAAGGATGCTGACGGACTTCCAGCTCGCCGAGTTCGACCAATACGAGGAGCTTGGGCTTCTTGACCCCGTAAACTATATCCTGCACTGCACCCCGGGGCTGACGGACGACCTGCCGCAAAGGAAGGCAATCGACGGCAAGGCCACCCGCAGGGACATCTGGGGCCGCGGCGCCGCACAGATATTCGCATCTGTCTCGCCCTCAATGCACGACGAGTTCGACATCGAATACATGCTCGAGACCATCGGAAAATGCGGGCTTTCATACTATGGCTGCTGCGAGCCGCTGGACAGAAAGATCGACATCGTCTCGAGGCTCCCCAATCTCAGGAAGATATCGGTCACTCCGTGGGCCGACGTCAATGTTGCCGCCGAGGCGATAGGCGGCGGATATGTGCTGTCCTCCAAGCCCAACCCGGCCAAGGTCGCCGTGGGCAGGCTCGACGTTGACGACCTCAGGAAGGAAATCGGGACAATACTTGACGCCTGCAGGAAAAACGACTGCAGCTGCGACATCGTACTGAAGGATATAAGCTCATGCGGCAACAGGCCCGGGAACATATTTGAATGGGAACGCATCGTCATGGAGATGGTGAAAAGCTACTAGCTAGCCACTGCCGTTGTCCTGGCTTTATTTGAATATTGCAAGCGCCGGTCCGTCCGATGACGACCCGGCGCTTTTATCAATTCATTCCCGCCGTATTTACCTAGTCCATTATCTCCACCAGCGTCGTATAACCGTATGCCTCGGGCACTCCGTACTTGAACCTGTCAGCAATGGTATGATTTTAATGGCATTCCTAAATTTGAATATCTAATTCACTCAGAAATTCATCGATGATTTTTTTGCCAATATAGCAAGTTGTTTCATCACTCAGCAATCTATTCAGACAAGCAATAAAGTCACTTTTTTCTATAATATCCTTTTGATATGCACAGCCAAGTATTCCAAGCGTTCCCGTCATTTTGATATTGAAATCGCAGCAGGCTTTTCTAATCAGTCCATCATTGCTCCCGGCGTAATAATCGTAGGCTCCGGCTATGGCTATCACATGTCTGTCGCTTGTTGACAATCTTCTGTAAGCGTACTCATTTGTAAGCCTCGCAAAGATTTCCAGCGACTTCTCGGTATCCATACAGCCATAGAAAAACGGCAAATCCGCCATCCCGGCTTTTACACGGACATCCAATTCTTGATCATAGACAATCCTGGGGATATGAATTTCCTTAAAAATAGCAAAAAACAGGTCCAGTCGACCAATCTCTATCAGATCCTGCAATACATTGTTGTCTACCACGACGGATGCATCATAAAGTAATGTCAAATCCAACGTCTTTACTGCTCCAGTCCTTTGCAATTTGCCTGGCTTTCAAAACATCCTGGTCAAGGACCTCGGCTATCTTGTTGACGCTGATTTCATCCTTCAGATATAGCTCCCTGAGATTCTTCACAAGCTTTTCATTGACCTTCTCAAAACCCGGAAATGCAAGCGGCTCGGGTTCGGCCTTCATGTTTCCGGCCTTATTCAGACTGCGCCAAAAGCTCTTGTATTTATCATCGTTGATATAGCCATACTTCTTTAAAGCAATCGCCAGAGTCTGTATGCTGACTTTGAAATGCCTCTTCATATCAATCATCGATACGGCATTTCCGCCTCCGTTGCGGCTGATGTATTCCCCTACCATGTATCTTGGCAGCAGAAAGTATCCGGCAAATGAATCCGCGGTCTTTTCCCTGGCATCGCCGCGGGTGGCCCTGTAATATGGGTTATACTCCGGATCCTGGTATTCATTCCTGTGGAATATCAGATGCCCCAGTTCATGGATCAGCGAAAATATCTGCCTTTCTACAGGTATCATCCCATTTGAATTGACAAATATATATGAGCCTTTTCCTTCTATGTATGATGAGGCTCCAAAAAGCCGCGGGTTGTGCAGGTCATAGCATAAAACATGGAATCCTACGCCTGAAAGAACCGGAAAATAGTTTTCAGGAATATGGTTTTCGATATTCAGCAGGCGCCGTTGCTCATATGCTATCCTCTCAATGGCCTCGTCAACTTCATTGCTGTCCTTGTCCCGGGGTTCCAGGCTGTAGCAAGGAGGGATATAATTGAGGCCGTCCTCGACAATATCCGCATAAGCCATGATCCTGCCGCGTATATATTCATAACTTTCATCGACTGAATTCTCGCCCGGTCTGTCGGCACGGAACAGTATGGGCAGAGTGCTGTGCTCATGTTCAAAGAAATACTCGAACCTCTTATTGAAGTATCTGGCGATTACCATCAATTTTTCACTGTCGATGATTTTTGCACCCTTGATGTAGCTTGACATGGTCGGATGTGTAACGTTGATTACCTCTGCGAGCTGTCTTATTGAAATCCGCTTTTCCTTCATCAAATCCTTTATATTCTTTCCTATGGTTCCCGGGATGCTCATATCTTCAGCTCCTTTGATTCTTGTAAATATATTTTAACATATATAAATTATTTGTCTATACATTGGTAAATTAATTTACCATCATGAATGTGGAAAAACCCTGCTGTGGATGTAATTTTCAATTTAACAAAATTAGTACTGAGTTATGGTTGTTGATGAAACCGCTTCATTCAGCTCATTCAGATATTTGTTGCCGTCTTGATCGTTCATCTTTCAAATATTATTTTCAATGCATTTCAAACCCGCGGCACTCCAGGTTGCGTTTTGGTTAATTCGCCGGTATCTCATTGCCTCTGCCCCACCACATATATATGCCCGTTGTCGCACGAAAGCAGGATTTCGGCGTAACCGTCGCCGTCGATGTCCGCGACGACCGGACCTGAGCACGGCGCGGGTATTTCGATGCTCCAGACAACATTGCCGTTGCCGTCCTTTTCATTTATCGCCACAAGCCTGCTTTCGGTGCACAGCAGCAGTTCCTCCGTGCCGTCGCCGTCTATGTCGCAGGTGGCGTACCATCTGCCGAAGTCGCCTCCCGGGATGTCGAGTGTCCACCGAAGGTCGCCGCTGGTGAGGTCCCTGCAGACCAGGGCGTCCTTTGCGTGCTCCCAGCCCATGACCTCGAGGTAACCGTCGTTGTTGATGTCGCACACGCCCTGCGTCGGCGTATTTAGATAGCCGTAGATATATTCGGTGCTCCACAGCGCCCCGCTCTCGTCCTTTATATCCAGCCACAGCCCCAGCGTGAACGAGCTGCCGCCCCACAGCACGAGGTGGTCGACGGCGTCGAAGTACTGGATATAGTGGAGGTTGGTGTGGATTTTTTCCGGCTTTTCGATGACTATGGGCTCGCTGTGCAGGGCCGGCCCGCTTTTCAGCACGTCACCCTTTTTGTCCTTGTAGAAGAATGTACCGAGATGGGCCAGGTAGTGCCTGGTTATTTCGCCCGTCCTGCCGTCGGCGAAGTACTGGAAGCCCGGGTACTGCGATATGAGGCGCTCGGTGCCGTCCCCGTTCGGGTATCCCGCGAAAGGCCTCATGCCGCCGAAGCCGTAGGCCTCGTCCACGTTCATCCCGCACTTGCTTTTCTGCCACATCATCCGCTTCGTGCTGCCGTCGTATGCCGATGAGAAGCCGCTGTGCATGTTGTTCCTGTATGAGGTCACAAGGATGTCGTCGGCGCCGCTTTCGTTGAACGGTATGGCGAGCCATGATGCCGGGCCCATGCCGAAGTATGCGGTGAGCGGATTTATGACCGGGGCGGGTA
>JAWOIG010000005.1:0-8207 GCA_046484775.1 Clostridia bacterium
GCTGGAATACGGCCGTGGTCTGGCACGCCTTGAGCAGGTCGAAGCTCTTCTTGTCGTCCAGGGGGATAGTGGCGATGTCGATTTTCTGGCCGGTGGCTACAAGGTGCCCCCCGTCCGATACATATGAAGCCAGCAAAGAGGCGTCTTCCTCGGACGATATATTGTATGCCGGCATTATAACCAACCGGTATGCAAACAGATCCGGACACATGGTCCGGACATCGCAATTGATGTTAAGGGAGGTTATTGAATTATGAATGGTGTACAGAATTCGGTTGTAGTCAAAATTTTCAGAGTGTTTTTGATATGCATGAGACCAGGTGTTGTCAAATGAATTCAGTATGCAGACATCAGAGGTTATCCGTGAGCCTGCAATAATTTCATCAATATCTTTCATTTCTTTCCCCGTCTGCTTGATCTCATCATATCTTTGGCGGGGAATGCCGTCATGGTCAAGGATGCCATGCCAGTACTGTTCGGTTCCGAAAAGGGCCGGCCTCCATCTGAAATAGACTATCCCGTCCGCGCCATGCGCAACGGACTGATACGCCCAGAGCCGGATTTCACCCGGCCGGGGTGTTTCGTGCATATAGTTCCACCCGTTCTGGCCGCTGCACTGCTCCATGACCCAATACTTGTCATTCCTGTATCCACGCATCTTGTCATGGTTATATGAAACTTCTGAAAGAGAGGAAAAGGGTCCGTGGGCAATATTGGGATAACAATCCCATGATATGAAATCAAACGGTTTGGCGAGTTTATAATAGTCCAGGTCGTAGAAACTCCCCATGAAATTATGCGTTATCGGAACATTTACGCCATATTTCCGAAGTTCATTTATCTGAAAAATGGCATAATCATACACAGAGTCCGATGCAAATCTGCAATAATCCAGGAATAAACCGGGGTTGTGGGCGTGCATTCCGGCGGCCTTATTGTCGCATACCGTGTCGGCCGGAAGCACTACGCTTTCAAATGATGGATAATGTTGCCCCCAAAAGGCCATTCCGAGTTTCTCATTCAACTCTGCTATGCGGCCATATTTTGACTCAAGCCATTTTGAAAAGGCCTTGGAGCAGCTGTCGCAATAGCATCTGACTGTATCATGGCAGCCGAACTCATTGTCAAGCTGCCAGGCAATCACGTTTTCATTTCCCGAATAACGGGTTGCCATTTCCTTGATTATCTCCCGTGAATATTCCTTGAAAACAACGCTGTTGAAGCAATAATGGCGTCTGGATCCAAATCCCCTTGCTTTGCCGGAGCTATCTTTTTGATATATCTCCGGATGCAAATCCATCAGCCATTTGGGTGGCGCCGCGGTGGGAGTGCAGAGAACGATATCCATACCGGCCGAAACGGCGAGACCAATGATTTTGTCAAGAAGCGTAAAATCATAGAGACCTTCAGAGGGTTCAATGGCAGACCACATGAATTCAGCGATTCTGATGGTATTGATATTGGCTTCCTTCATCAGCCGCAGGTCCTCTGGCCATCTGTCCTCAGGCCAGTGCTCGGGGTAATAATCAGTACCGTATATCATGGCAATCTCCTCCGACAGATAAATTCAAGGCCGGTTGCACGGCCGGCAAAGTATTCAACCCAGGATATTATACCACAGGCTGCAGCCGGGAATGTAAGCATCCAATACAAATGAGGTGAATAAAACAATGGTAGGGAGAAATTGAATTGATAATTGATTTTGCATCATTTATAATAACTTCATGAGGCAAAAGAAGAGAATGATAGGCGGGTTGAAAACCCCACATTACAAAAACACTGCTAAGTCTGAAACAAAAGTCATGCCCGTTCCCGATAAAGTAGAAATACCAATGGTGCACCATATAGGGGCTCCCTGCGTGCCTTTGGTGAAAAAAGGCGACGAGGTCATGGTCGGGACTAAAATCGGCGACAGCGATAAATTTGTCAGCGCTCCGGTACACTCAAGTGTTTCGGGCACGGTTTCCGATGTCAGGCAAATACTGTTCCCAAACGGCTCGTATGTGGATTCGGTAGTGATAAAGACAGATGGAAGGCAGACCGTGGATCCAAACGTAAAGCCGCCCGATGTGAAGACAAAGGAAGATTTTCTGAAAGCGATCAGGGAATCCGGTCTGGTTGGCCTGGGAGGAGCGGGATTCCCGGCTCATGTCAAACTGAATCCCCCGAAGGATAAGATAATTGATTATCTTTTGATAAATGCCGCGGAATGCGAACCATATATAACTTCGGACTACAGGGAGACGATTGAAAATTCGTGGAACGTCATCAGTGGAATAAATATCGTAATGGAATTCCTTGGAATAGAAAACGTAATAATCGGTGTTGAGGACAACAAGCCCACAACAATAAAAATATTGAATGACATTGCCGATACAGACAAGAAAATCACAGCAGTGTCCCTGAAGTCAAAATATCCGCAGGGCGCCGAGAAAATGCTTATATATGCGCTCACGGGCAGGATTGTTCCGGCCGGGGGGCTCCCGATGGATGTCGGGGTGATAGTTATGAACGTCGCCAGTGTGTCTTTCGTCGCAAGATACATGAAGACAGGAATGCCGTTGGTCAGCAAGCGGCTGACTGTTGACGGGGCGGTAATCAGGGAGCCTGCGAATGTGGAGGTTTGCGTTGGTACATACATTAGAGATTTGGTAGATTTCTGCGGCGGCTTCACGGAAGATCCATATAAAATACTTATGGGTGGACCGATGATGGGTGTTGCGCAATATTCGCCGGACATGCCGGTGCTGAAGCAGAACAATGCGATACTGGCATTCAACAGGGAGCAAAGCATTCTGCCTGAACAGACCGCCTGCATCAGATGCGGAAGATGCGTAAGGGCCTGTCCGATGAAATTGATGCCCCAGCAACTGGATATATTCGGCAATTCGAGCAATACGGCGCAGCTTGAGAAATTCAATGTGATGAGCTGCATAGAATGCGGGTCATGCTCCTATGTTTGCCCCGCGAGAAGGCACCTTGTCCAGGTGATAAGAAAAGGCAAGACGCTGGTCAACATGAGCAGGCGGGAAAAATGAAACATACCGGACACATGAATAAAATTGAAAAGGCGAGCTCTTGAAATGGCAGAAAACAAACTTATTGTAAACTCTTCCCCGCATTTGAAAGGAATGAGAAGCACAAGCGGAATAATGCTTGATGTAATCATAGCGCTTATTCCTGCAGTCATTCTCAGCGTTTACTTTTTTTCCTATATCGCCGCGCTGGTGATTTTGGTTTCTGTCGCATCTTCACTCGTTTTTGAATTCCTGTACAACCTTGTATCCCGCAAAAAGCAGACGATAGGAAACCTGAGCGCCGTTGTTACCGGTGTGATACTGGCATTGAATCTTCCACCGGCAAAATCATCCATATGGATAGCGGCGGTAGGGTCTTTCGTGGCAATTGTCATAGTGAAGATGCTGTTTGGGGGACTGGGAAAGAATATATTTAATCCCGCGATGGCTGCAAGAGTTTTCCTTACAGTATCATTTGCAGGACAAATGACGTCATGGCACGCTCCGGGTGTCGACGGAATTACGTCGGCGACACCGCTCGCAATGGCCCAGAACGGGATGACAATGGGATATATGGATCTTTTCCTTGGGAACATACCCGGAAGCCTTGGTGAAACGAGCGCGCTTGCGATTCTTGCCGGATTCATCTGGTTGATATCAAGAAAAGTCATTACATGGCATATTCCGTTTGCTTTCATAGCTTCTACGGCTCTCTTCACTTTTATATTCGGACAGGATCCGCTTTTTCACATTCTGTCGGGTGGGTTGATGCTGGGAGCTGTCTTCATGGCCACTGATTATGTCACCTCGCCTACGACATGGAAGGGAAAATTGATATTCGGATTTGGATGCGGTCTTATAACAGCGGCCATAAGGGTGTTTGGAAGCCTGCCCGAGGGAGTTTCATTTTCCATATTGTTCATGAATGCAGTCGTGCCTCTGATCGACAGGTACACGGTGCCAAAAAGTTTTGGAGAGGTGAAAAAGAATGCGTGATATATTAAAACCCGCGATCAGCCTGTTTATTATATGCGTCTTAATAACCTTCTCGGTAGCCCTGGTGTACAATGTCACCGCTGAAACCATAGCGGAAAGAGAATGGGAAGCCCTTAACATCGCAATGAATGAAGTTCTTCCGGGCGGAGCTCCGTTTGAAGATATAACGGAATCTTTATCAGGAATTTCCAATCCCGGGGACACAATTAGAATAACAAGCGCATTCAAGTCGGAAAAGGGATATGTATTCAACATGATCGCACCCGGTTACGGCGGCGATATGGCTGTAATAATAGGCATTGATGAAAATGCAAAAATCAGCGGGCTTAGGCTTGGCTCGAACAGTGAAACCCCGTCGCTGGGCAAGAGGGCGGAAGAAGAATTTTTCACATCACGATTTTCCGGGATAAATACAAATGAAAACATCAATGATTCCGTTGATTCCATAAGTGGTGTTACCATAACATCCACGGCTGTGAAGAAAGCGGCGCAAAAAGCCTGCGAATACTATAATGAATACAAGGGGGATGGCAGGTGAAGAAGCTTTTAAAGGAGTTTGTCAAAGGACTTGTAAAAGAAAACCCGATATTCGTGCTGGTGCTCGGCATGTGCCCGACGCTCGCCGTCACAACGACTGCGGAAAACGGCCTTGGCATGGGAGCGGCGGCGACCGTAGTGCTGCTGGGATCGAATATAGTCATATCGGCATTGCGAAAACTTATACCGGACAAGGTCAGGATACCCGCATATATAACGGTCATTGCGGGTTTTGTAACCATCGTGCAGCTGCTGCTGAAAGCTTATCTTCCCGACCTGGACAAAGCACTTGGCATTTTCATCCCACTTATAGTGGTAAACTGTATAATTCTTGCGCGGGCCGAGATGTTCGCAAGCAAGAACGGAATTGCCGGTTCCATAGCAGACGCGCTGGGAATGGGCCTTGGCTTTACCGCCGCACTTTTTATAATCGGATCGGTAAGGGAAATAATCGGATCCGGCGAATTTCTGGGAATGGATATTTTTGCAGGAGCGATTCCTCCCGCGACGCTTTTCATCCTTCCGCCCGGGGGATTCCTTGTGGTTGGCCTGCTGATGGCTCTGTTTAATAAAATTTCAAAAAAGAATCCATCGGCAAAAATGGATTGCGCATCATGTCCCCTTCACTGCAGTCTGAACAAGGAGGTTGTTGAATGAGGCAGATAATATTTGTAATCATGGGAACCATATTGGTGGAAAACTTCGTTCTTCAGAAATTCCTGGGAATATGCCCTTTTTTAGGCGTATCCAAAAAAATGGACTCGGCAATCGGAATGAGCGGAGCGGTTGTGTTTGTCATGACCCTGGCATCAGCGGTAACCTGGGCTGTTAACGAATACATATTGCTGCCGAACGAACTTGAGTTTTTAAGAACGATATCATTCATACTGGTGGTTGCGGCCCTGGTGCAGTTTGTTGAGATAATATTAAAGAAGTTTGTAAAGCCGCTGTATAAATCGCTTGGCATTTATCTGCCGCTGATAACAACAAACTGTGCGGTGCTGGGTGTCGCTCTCTTGAATATCCAAAGGACCTACGGATTCGGAATGTCTGTGCTTTATGGATTCTCGGCAGGACTGAGCTTCATGGTGGCATTGATATTATTTTCAGGCATAAGGGAACGGCTGGAAACAGCCGACGTGCCGGATGCATTCAAAGGACTTCCGATAGCGTTGGTTTCCGCAGCGTTTTTATCGCTGGCGTTCATGGGATTCCAGGGATTGTTTTCCTTTTGATATTATTTGAGCAAGGAGCAGCATGAATTCTAATTTACTTATATCTGTAGCATATATCGGGGGGCTGGGACTTTTATTTGGAATCATCCTTGCCGTTGCATCGAGGTTCTTTGCGGTTAAAAGTGATAAGAAAGTGGAAGAAGTGCGGAAAGTGCTTCCGGGTGTGAACTGCGGCGCCTGTGGATATTCCGGATGTGACGCATATGCGGAAGCGGTTGCGGCCGATGAATGCGATATAACCTTGTGTACAGTAGGCGGGGAATGCGTGTGCCGAGCACTCGAAATGATAACCGGGAAGGAAGCTGTCGGAGGAGAAAGAAAAGTCGCCAGGGTTCTATGCGGCGGAACACTTAACAACAGAAAAAAAAGCTTTGAATATTCGGGACTGCAAACCTGCCTTGACGGTCAGATGCTGTACAACGGCAACAACGTATGTGGATATGGGTGCCTCGGAATGGGCGATTGCGTCAGGGCGTGCCCGTTCGACGCAATAAGAATGATTGACGGCGTTGCATTCATTCTGGAGGATAAATGCAAGAGCTGCGAAATCTGCGTAGGCGTCTGCCCAAAGAGTATAATCGAAATGGTACCCGAGAGCGCAGCGGTAACGATAGCGTGCTCGAACAAGGATAAGGGAGCGGTGGCAATGAAAAGTTGCTCAACCGCCTGCATAGGGTGCGGAAAATGTGTAAAGGCGTGTCCCGTGGATGCAATCGAGGTGAACGACTTCCTTGCGAAGATAGATTATGAAAAATGCATCAACTGCGGCAAATGCATAGAAGTCTGCCCTACCAAAGCGATTCTCAGATACAACAACAGGAGAAAGAAAATCGTCAGAAAATCTAAAATAACCGAAGAGGCCTGAGGGGCCTCTTTTTATGCATCTGCAAATGTCTTTTTAGCCGAAGACTTTTCGCCGGCCGATGGACATTTTGCACTTGTCGGCCGGGAAGCATGATTTGAAGACCGCATGAAGCGCAAACTTTCAAATGGAAAAATAAAAGCATGTTGGTGTATAATGGTTCCTGACGGTTGAAGGAGCCTGACTGTGAAGAACAGCCGTCGGCGGAGGCGTGAAATTGAAGATAATTGACAAGCAAATGAAGCTGTTTGGTAAAATAAGCCTGCTGGACATACTTATTGTCGCTGTAGCCATTGCGATTGTCGTTGCGGCGGTGCTGTATTTTGGCAGCCATGGGACGGGACTGGGATCAGCCGACACAACCCCGATTATCTATGAAGTCATGATCAAGAAAGTTGAGATGGAAACCGCCATGGAAATAAAAGCCGGCGATGAAGTTAAGGATCGAGTCAAGGGGTATGACAGGGGTGTGGTGATAAGTGTAGAAGCGGTGCTTCATTCCGAAAAAGCCACGGATCTGACGACCGGCGCGCAACGGCTTGAGGAATATCCGGGCCTTTATGACGCAGTTGTAAGAATCAGGACGGATGCGGAAGTCACGGACAGGTATATAATGCTGTCCGGCAACCGCATGGATATAGGCAAGGAAGCATACCTTCAAATTGGACCAAGCGTATATAAAAGCTATGTTTCGGCAATTGAGATTATAGGGCAGGAGGAAGGCAGATGAACACGAATGGAACAAAGGGGAAGCTGTTAGGCCTATTTAATCTTTTTGATTTGTTCATGCTGCTGGTAATAATGACTCTTGCAGCAGGAGTGTATTTTGTTTTCTCAAAGGACAATGACAATATTGACAAGGAAACCATAAAGGTTGAGTACGAGCTATTGCTCGAGGAGCCCAGAAAAGACATTTATATCGATGCTTTTTCCCCCGGTGAAAAAGTTTATTTCAAGGAAAGCGACATTCTGATCGGTACTATTACGGGAATCAAGGTCGACGACGCATGGGAATACAAGGCGGATATCAACGGCAACTGGGTCAGGGCAAAGACCGAGGGGTTTTATGATATCACCCTGATAATCGAAGCCGATGCGGTAAGGGCGGGCGATGGCTATATAATTCACGGCAACTGGAATGCATTCAGGGGAACATCAATCGAATTTTCAACCAGAAGGTATACGACGATCGGAATGGTTGTATCTCTGGAGGGAAAATGACGGGAAAGAAAATACTCATTGCTGCCATGGCCCTTGACATAGGCGGAGCCGAGACTCATGTCTTCGAACTCGCAAAGAAGCTTGCGTCCTATGGCCATAGGGTTTGGGTCGTCTCAAACGGAGGTGTTTTTGTCAGGGAAATCGAGAAAGCCGGGGTCAGGCACATCAAGGTTCCCCTGCATACAAAAAGTCCGGGCAGCCTCATAACTTCATACAGGATGCTAAGGAAGATAATAGTAAGGGATTGCATCGACATAGTTCACGCCCATGCGAGGATACCGGCTTTCCTATGCAGCATCCTATGCAAGGAATTGAATGTTCCTTTTGTGACGACCGTGC
>JAWOIG010000043.1:0-5980 GCA_046484775.1 Clostridia bacterium
ACCGAGATGACACAGCTGCTGTCCTTCATCGAGGACAAGGAGGTTTCCTTGAATGTTGTTTCAAAATCCGGGACTACCACCGAACCGGCGATTGCTTTTCGTATATTGAAGAATCATATGGAAAAAAAGTATGGACCGAGAGCGCGCGACAGGATATTTGCAGTGACTGATTCAAGCAGGGGGGCAGTGAAGAGCATCTGCGACAGGGAAGGTTACACCTCTTTTGTGATACCTGACGACATAGGTGGAAGATACAGCGTCCTGACGCCTGTGGGTCTGCTTCCGCTTGCCGCTGCAGGAGCTGATATACAGAAGCTGCTTGAAGGAGCGGCCGAGGCAATGAAAGGATGTGTTGAAAAAGAAAGCTCATGCCTGAAGTACGCCGCGGCCCGGAACACATTGTATGACTCAGGCAAGACTACGGAAATCCTGGGTGTTTACGAAAATTCCCTCAGGTATTTCGCGGAATGGTGGAAACAGCTTTTCGGCGAAAGCGAAGGCAAGGAAAACAAGGGTCTCTTCCCGGCGTCCGTAGTTTTCAGCTCAGACCTTCATTCCATGGGCCAGTATATCCAGCAGGGCATGAGGAATATATTTGAAACAGTCATATCCGTGGAAAATCCTCCTCATGATGTAGTGATACCGTCTGCAGGCGACGATGGGGACGGGCTTGGATATCTGGCTGGAAAGACGATGAATTATGTGAATGATATTGCCCTGAAAGCCACGGTGAACGCACATACTGCGGGAGGAGTGCCCAATATTATACTTGGTCTTCCCGAACAAAACGAAAGATACTTGGGTCAGCTCGTTTATTTCTTTGAATACGCATGCGCGGTAAGCGGATACATGCTCGGGGTAAATCCATTCGACCAGCCGGGAGTAGAGGATTATAAAAGGGAAATGTTCAGGATGCTGGGCAAGCCCGGACATTGAACGCAGATAGGTTGATTAATGGTTTATTGATGATATAATCATCTGGGATTATTTACTGAAGGTGCAAATGAAGGAATTTATTGAAGTCCTGCTGCTGTCAATGGTACCACTTATAGAACAGAGGGGTGCCATTCCGCTTGGGATAATAATCTATGATCTGAACCCGTTTGCGGTATTTGCAGTTTCCTTCATAGGAAGCCTGGTACCGGTTCCCTTTATTCTTTTCTTTTTTTCCCACATATTCGATTGGCTTGGAAAAACAAAGATTTTAAAATGGTTCTATGACTTCATTGACCGCAAGGTGAGAAAAGGCCGGGAAAAAGTAGAGAAGTATGAGAAATGGGGTTTGATCATATTCGTTGCCATACCCCTTCCCACGACGGGGCTTTGGACCGGAAGCGCTATAGCAGCTTTTCTGAAGATGGATAAAAAGAAGGCCGCACTGTATATTTTGACCGGGGGATTCATTTCTGCGGCGGTGATTACGCTTCTTTCAATTATATTTCCCGCTTTGCTTGGATACAAGGGATGACACTGACGTCAGCCGCAGGGCAACAAGACCGGAGGAAAGCATTATGGAAATACTTGCCAACGAATTTATTAAGATTGAGGACGGCACCGCTCAAGGACTTTCTTGCTATAGTCCGGGAATTTGCATGGGTGAGGACGGAAGGATTGTCTCTACCTGTGAAGTATCCGGCAATGTGAAGGTTCTTGAAAGGAATCCTGGCACCTGCGATAGATACGGGGTGCTCTCACAGGGACGGATATATATATCGGACGACAAGGGAAAGACCTTCAATAAGGTTCATGAATTCCCATTCATGCACGCAAGGCCGTTCCGATGCGGTAGAAGGCTCTATGTGCTCGGCCATTGCGCCGACCTGATGATAATCGCATCCGACGACAATGGCATGACATGGAGCGCACCATCAAGGCTTACCGACGGCGAGGACTGGCATCAGGCTCCGACAAATGTTCATTTTGAAGACGGCAGGGTCTACATCGTCATGGAGAAGAGAAAACCAATGGGCATTACCGGATGGATGGTGAACAACATAGCTCCGGTGGTTATGAGAGGCAGCGTCGACTGCGACCTTCTCAACAAGGATAACTGGACTTTTGCATCCGAACTGTATTTTCATGAAGCGGTTCAAAAGGAAAGGCTTGAGTATTCCGGGATTCCTTTTTTCTGGACGACGCCGTCAACATATGTGGAGATAGCACCCGGCAGGGCATGCGCCGAGATCGGGTGGCTTGAAACAAACATTGTGCGGCTGCATGATGAAAGACACTATTTTCATGACAAAGGCACTTTGCATCTTTTCATGCGTGCCCATACCGGTCTGACCGGTTATGCAGCCATGGCCAAGGTCGTGGAAAAAGACGACGGCACAATGGAAACTATGCTTGAGGAGGTTCCTTCGGGCAGAAAAATTGTTTATGTGCCGATGCCCGGAGGGCAAATGAAGTTTCACATTCTGTTCGATACCGTAACAGAACTTTACTGGCTGCTTTCCACGCAGGCAACCGACAGCATGACAAGGGCCGAGCTGCTTCCGGACGACAGGTATAATCTTCCCGACAATGAAAGAAGGCGGCTTGTACTTCATTTTTCAAAGAATTGCTTCGACTGGTGCTTCGCCGGAATCGTTGCAGAAGGCAGGGACGAAAAGATGTCGAGGAATTACGCCGCAATGGAAATCGACGGCGACGACCTTTACATAGTCTCAAGGTCGGGCGATGAAAATGCAAAGAGTGCGCATGACGGAAATTTCATATCATTCCATAAAATCAAGCAATTCAGAAAATTAGTATATTGAGGATGCTATGAAGATCAAAAAAGATATATATACGAAATCTGACAAGAAGATAAACAAGGGGATATTTCCCACGATGGTAACTCCTTTCAACGACAAGAATGAGATCGATTATCGGACTTTGTCGGATTTTATAGAAAAATTCGAGAACGACGGAGCCGATGGGCTTTTTGCAGTGTGTCAATCGAGCGAGATGTTCGGACTTGGCCCTGAAGAGCAGACGGCCCTTGCTTCATTCGTCAAAAATGAAAGCAAGCTTCAGGTAGTGGCGTCGGGACATACCCAGAGAGACCCGAAGGAACAGCTTGAAGCCATGAAAAGAATGGCCGGAACGGGTGTCGACGCGGTTGTGCTTATCAGCAATGCATTCGCCGGGAGTGAAGAGACAGACGATGCAATGCTGAGGAACCTCGATTGGTTTCTAAAGGAATTCCGTGAGGATGTCCCGCTTGGAATATATGAATGCCCTTATCCGTACAAACGACTTCTTTCCGAGAAGGTACTGGAGTACATTATTGAAACAGGAAGATTCTTTTTTCTTAAGGACACATCATGCGATATGGAAATAATAAGAAAAAGGCTTGGCATCACGGGAAGTTCGGGTTTCGGCCTTTACAATGCCAATGCGGAAACACTGGCAGAAAGCATGAAGGCAGGAGGATCGGGCTACAGCGGGATCCATGCAAATATTTCGGTTAAACTCGTAAGGCGGGTTATGGAAAATCCTGATCCCCGGGACGGGTTGTCCATAAAGGCCCATGAATTGCTCATGGAGCTTTCGGGATATCTCGGAGGAGCGCATTATCCTGTCTCTGCAAAGGCAATGCTGGTGGACATGCGGGTGTTCAAAGGAATCGAAACGCGTATAAAGAACAAGGATTGCCTCACTTTGGAAAACATGGCGCGCGGAAAGGAAATACTGAAAAAAGTATTGGTGTTTGAAGATGAATTCAATAATGAATCCAAGATGCGAAGGTAGTTCCTCGCCCTGCGGAATCGACAATCCAAATCCTGTTTTCTCATGGTGTATTTCAGCCGGTGAAAAAACTTTCAGTCAGAAGACGTACAGGATTAAGGTGAGGAAGGGGAGCGAAATCGTATGGGACAGCGGAGTCTGCGAATCCCGCAGAACCTTCGGGATACGCTACGATGGCCTGGCGCTTGAGAATTTACGCAGATATGACTGGGAAGTGGAGACCGTCGCCGCGAGCGGTGAATCGTTCAAGTCCCAAATAGAATCATTCATCACAGGATTCATGCATCATTCATTTATAAAGGCCAAATGGATAGAGCATCCTTCGGGACATGACAACCCTGTGCTTTATGGAGATTTCGAAGTCCGTAGAGGCCTTGAAAGTGCATATATCGCAATATCAGGCCTTGGTTATTACGAATTAAAAATCAACGGCAAGAAAGGGCATGATTCCATGAATGTGCCGGGCTGGACGGATTACGGAACGAGGAAGCTTGAAGACCTGCTGTATCCTTATGAAGACAGTTCAATGAAAAGAATTCTCTACAATGTTTATGACATAACCGGTTTCATGGCGGAAGGTGCGAACAGATATGAGGTAATGCTTGGAAATGGATTCTTCAATCAAACCGAAAGACAAATCGAGGGAGATATGTCCTATGGGACGCCCCGGCTATGGATGGAAATCCATCTGAAATACATAGACGGCGGCCAAGAAACAATATGCTCGGATGAAACAACATTCTGTGCCGAAGGTCCGCTTGAATTCAATAATATATTTTTCGGAGAAATCAGAAACGACAACATCGGAATGATTTTTGACAATGTCTCCAGGGCGTCTGTATGCGAATGGGATCATGGATCCATGGAAAGCGATTTTGCTTCATATGACAGGATTTATGAAGTCATTGATCCGGTCAATATATCCGGAAAATTTTATGATGCCGGGAAGAATATTTCAGGAAGGGTCAGGATAAAGGCGGATGCGCCAAGAGGCGCTCAATTTACAATCAGGTATTTTGATGCCTTTGACGCGGACATGAATCCGGATTATGGTCCCTCGGGAGGGGAATGGCAGATTCAGGAAAACAAATATATTTTTGGCGAAAATGAAACAGTGGACTATGCCGAAACCTTTGGGTGGAGGGGATTCAGATACTTCGTCATGGAAAAGGATGATGATGTTGAAATCCGGGATATTTCAATTGAGGTCATTCATGCCGGATGCGCAAGGACCGGTTATTTCAGGACCGGAAACGATAATATAAACTGGATCTATGAAGCGCATATCGCATCACAGCTTGCGAACATGCACGGCGGCGTACCGAGTGATTGCCCCCACAGGGAGAGGCTTGGTTATACCGGGGACGGCCATATAACTGTTGACGCGGCATTATATTCGCTCGACTCGATTAATTTCTATAAAAAGTGGAGCAGGGATATAGTGCTTTCACAGAATTCAGAGACAGGATTCGTCCCGCATACCGTTCCATTTTGCGGCGGCGGCGGGGGACCTGCCTGGGGCAGCGCCTGCGCGATAGTGCCTTATCATCTTTACAGACACACATTCGATAAAGGAATATATGAAGGAGCTTATGCTGCAATTCAGAAATGGGTCGGGTATCTTGAAAAGAAAAGCGACGCTCTTATAATAAACAAGGAAGAGGAAGGAAGCTGGTGCCTGGGCGACTGGTGCATTCCGGTAGGTGGATATGAGGTCGAGGAAGTGAATCTTGACAAAATATTCGCCGCCCTTGACCCAAGACTTGTAAATACATGCTATTTTTACCATTGTACGGCAATTTGCATCGAAGCAGGCAACCTGCTGGGAAGGGATACGACTTATTACAAAAGACTGGCCGAAAGAATAAAGAAGAGATTCAACGAGTTATTCTGGGATGATGGCAACAGCTGCTACGGCACAGGCAGGCATTGTTCAAATGCCTACCCGCTGTATCTGGGACTGGTTCCCGGGGACCGCCACGCAGGACCTCCTCAGCAAACGCATCAAGATCCGCTCACTCAACTTTATGCGCGGTCGCACCTTCCTCAACAAGTACATCATCATCGACGAAGCGCAGAACCTGACCTCCAAACAGATGAAAACCCTGATCACCAGCACGACCCGTGTACTGCCCTGCAGGCTGCTCACGCCACACTGCTGGAGATCATACCGAGTGCTATGACCTTTATGGTCGGTTCAGGCAACCCCGCGGTGATGCCAGCATTGGTCCATCTGAGCGCTCCGCAG
>JAWOIG010000202.1:0-28075 GCA_046484775.1 Clostridia bacterium
TTTTTATTGTCTGGAAATAGAATCAACCAATACTTTATTTTGATATCGGGAAACATTATTTACTAGAAAACTCACAGATTTCTGCTTACAGGTCTGTGCACCGCTTGATCAAATCACAATATGATAAAAATCTGAATATAAATAACAGGAAACTGACCACAAGGATAATTGTAAGGTTTTCAGAGCGGAATGATAGATGCCAGGTATACTTCACTCCATTTGAAAGAGGTATGTAATACAATGAAATTTACCTAACTATTCAAACATAATCAAAAACATGGTATAGTATCGTTATAAGATTGTTGGAGGGGTATTATGGAAGAAAACAAAAAGGCAACATATGAGCAACCCAAGCTGGAGAAGCATGAAAACCTGAATGATGCAACAAAGGGCATTTCAGTCTCTTTACTGTGATGACTTGAGTTTTAGGAGGATTAAAATGGAAAACGAGAAAAAGACATACGACAAACCAATCCTTGAGAAACATGAGAACCTGAATGATGCCACAAAAGGGTTTGCGTCAGTACCTGACTAATCAAGTATTTTGTTGCATAGCATCTTCATGAGAGATAATGATGTATTGTTTCTGAGCATCCACTTTCTGTGGTGTCTGGAACTAAAAGGAATCAATACTTCTTTTTTCCATGTACGGAAGCTTTCATTATCCATGTCACAAAGCGGGTTTGACTCATAATATGACGTGATGTTTTTTTTACTCCATTCGTTGTTTGCGAAAAAGTCATTGCCATGATCCGCATATAATGCGGTACCAGGATGCATCATCAATGAGCTTAGTGAAAAAGAATGCGGCTGGTGTTTTTTGATCCAGGAAAGAAGTGCATTAAGGTCATCAAGGGTTTCGCCAGGCAGACCGGTCATGAAATATGAGTGAACTGAAATCCCGTTTTTATTACAAAGGGAAATTGCCCGTTCATTAAGTTCAACCAATCTGTTCTTATTGATGGTTTCCAAATCGGACTCTTTTATTGACTCCATTCCGAATTCAATTGCAGTGCAGCCTGCTTCCGACATAAATCTTAAAATATCGTCATCCGCTTTGTCCGTCCCCGCCTGAACGGCCCATTTGATTTTTTTGCTCAATCCTTTGGATATAAGCAGACGGCATATTTCTTCAGCGTGTTTTCGCGATATCAGAAAATCATTGTCGTGGAAATAGATGGCATTTATATCATAATCAGCCAGTAGTCTTTCAATGCACTCGATGACATAACCGGGGCTGTGGAATCTAACACCTCTGCCGTATGTCAGCGTTTCGGAGCAAAAGGAGCAATTGTTGGTGCATCCCCTGGATGAAAGCACTTCGGCGATTTTCAGATAGCGCCCTCGGATAGTATAAGCATTTGCCTTGGTATAGAAATCCATATCAAAAAAACTGTAGTCAGGGAAAGGAAGCGCATCAAGGGCATCAATGCGGGCATTCGTAAATCCGGCGGGATTTGTTTTCCTTGTAAATAAGCCCGGAAGTTTTTCAGCGGAACAATCGTCCGCAAGTGCAGCCAGTGTCTTTTCTCCTTCTCCTGCAATTACAAAATCAAGCCCCGGAATTTTTGAAAGGGTTTCCATAGGCAAGGCGGTAGCGTGATGACCACCCGCCACAATTGTTTTATCATAGAAAGTTCTAATGTACTCAACAGCTTCAACCGTGTCATAAATAACCGGTGAAACAGTTGAAAAACCGATAATATCGGGTGAATATGAAATTATTTCCGATTTGAAATCTGAATTAAGCTGGTCTTTGTTTCCAAAAATAAAATCTTTGCGGTGTCTGTCGTATACCCTGACATCATGCCCTTTTGCTATAAGGGAGGAGGCAAGGTATGCAATTCCCACCGGAATCCACCTGGTGGGGGTATGGGGGTGGCTGGGAGTTACCAATAGAACTTTCATGAGTCACCACCGCACATTCGACAGTAATGCTTGAAAATCGGATTATCAATATAGTTCTCAGGGAGGTCGTTAATATTATTTTCTGACTTTTTTCTTATGAGCAGTTCATATGCTGTTTTGTCTGCTTCATAAAGATTGCTGTTGATGATTATGGTATCAGCTGTACAAACCGTTCCTATGTCAGGGCCACCGTCAATGAATATTTCCCTGGCATCTATTATATTGATGTCGGGTACGATTGCCAAAGGTATTTCGGCTATACGCTCGGCAAGATGATCCCTGTGAAGTTCAATTCGCTGCATCGGGTGCATAAAACCGACAAGATTCTTTATGGATGCTGAAAAACCTGCCAGCCTGTGGGCCTTTAGATTTGAAAGATTGATTATCCTGTCTGCTCGGAATGCTTTTTCAGGCAGTAAAATATACTTGAAATATTTCCCTTCGATGGGTACCATGAACCACTTGCCGTAATCAAATGAACTAAGTTTCAAACAGCTATTTTCCATAATCTTCAGGTTTTTTGTCTTAATGACTTCAGAAGTCGGCAAATGCGTAATGCCGCTGCAGTCTGCTACGGTTATATGCCTTACACCTCTTTCCAAAAGTGCTAAAAACAGCGTTTCGAGCATGTCCATGGAAACTGAAGCCGGATAAGGAAGCGCTGAATTAAGGTTTGCCTTTATAAGCACATTGGTGTTTTTGTCGTAATCCCTGAACAGATCGGGAGCAAGGTGGCTGAATTCGTGAGGCAGGTTCTGCCCTTCAAGAAGCATTTCAATGTCATTGCTCGTGCTGGGTATGATCGGATCCCTGGTTCCCCTGGCAGGGCCGTTGATGAAAATCAATTTTCTTTTAAGTTTTTTCATCAAATCATTCATCGGGATGTCTCCTGTATCTTCTTGAATTTTCCGAGATGATTCTTATGATTGAACGGAGATTGCCCAGCCCTTTTCCTGCGTTGTCTTTTTCAACCCGGTGAACGATTGAATCGGGATTGAAGAGCAGATAATAGAGGACGCTGAACTTGTCCTTGTGTCTGTAGGGAAGGAGAAGCTTGACGATGCGATGGGATATGTTGCTCCATAAACCCTCGTTGGAACTGAACAGCATTGAACGGTAGAAACCGAGTTCAAATGGAAGAAGCCGGTCCATGCACAGCAGTTTACGCATTGCTTTGTCAGGTTTTTTCAAGCCGGCATATTCGCGGATGAGGGTTACCGCTATTCCTACGATTTTCATTGAGTCCCTGGTGAGTGTTTTACGTAATTCGACTAAATCAGGTTTGCAGGCAATGTAGAAATTTCCCATGTCAAGGAACCATTTCATTCCCCTGAACCCATGATGCAGACCATGGTGGAAGGCCATAATGTATAGTTGCCTTTCCATGGGCGGCGTATTGACGAACATATCATCGCCAACCGGCATTCTTACGGTATCTTCCAGAATGAAATCGTTTATTTCGTATAACCGGTGAAGCGGTGATTTGGTACCAAAACCAATGAAATCCCACTGGACATCAATGATATATGAAATGGTCTTGTCTTTTCTGACAAACATGATTTCATTCATTGATTCTTCAAACTCGGAAAGGTTCAAAACAGTGTCCTTCATCATCTTTTCCGGAGCAGGGATGCCATAGCCATTTTTCAGCAACAGATCCTTTAAGGCTGAATAGGAGTTCTTGTTTATGAAAAGATCCATATCGGCGGATGAACAGATGTAATCTGTCCGGTGGTATTGCCGTATTGTCATTCCCTTGAGATAAACGTATTCAATGCCTTGGTTTTCTATTTCCTGTAGAATGGTGCCGGCATTTGCATCCTTGAGCTGGTTTTCAAAGGAATTTTGCCATGCAGTCAGCTTCCATTGTTTTGTCACGGCGTCAGGAAATGGAAGCCCCTTGAAAAATCCGTTGCTGTTAAGATAATGCATAAGACCAAGGAGCCGGTGTTCCGCCGCAAGATTATTTATGGCATCAGGATTGGAACGGGAGAAAAGCCTGCCGAAATTGTCCGGTGCAGGTTTGCCCAGATAGATGCCGATGCACTCTTTGAAGAATTTAATTTCCTTACCCAATATCGCTTTCTCCAAGTATCTTTCTGACAACATTATAATATGATTTCATGTCGGTGCCAAAGTCAATCCGGTAACATCCGACATGACTGAGCATATCGGTAATGAATGCAAACTTTCTTGCTGCGCTTTCCCGGATGTTTGTGTGAATTGTGCTCGGAAACATTTCCGGCACTATCTCAACGGGTCTTGCAGTTTGGTATGATGACGAAGGAAAGCCGGTTTTTGTAAGCATACCGATGCCGGATATTATGTTGCCCGGCTTATTGCCGCCGTTGATGTCCTTAATATAATAATATGTTTCATCCATGAATCTGCAGGCGGGCTCAAGCGAACCCAGGTCAGGGAAAAATCTCAACAAGGAGTCATCCCTCAGTTTGACAAGGCCGCTCAACGAATAAGCCATGTACTTTCCGTCAATGTTCCTTACATAGGTGAGGTCGTCGGATATTATCCCGCCGCCGTACCTTTGCGCCGCAAAAGCTGAAGTTGACTTTCCGCTTCCGCTAAGGCCTGTTGCAAGAAACGAATTATTTCCGATGGTACAGCATGACGAATGAATCCTGTAAAACTCGAAGTTCTCTAAAATATAACCCAGGGGCTGAAACATGAATATCAGTATATTGTAGTACTCAAAATCAATGGGAAGGTCCTTTGCAATTATGGTCAGCCTGTTTTCCCTGCAGTCTATGCATATATCCGCCATATTTTCGTATATATACCAAAGAAACTGCCCTTCATTATATATCCTCAGCGTCGCATTGATTCCTTCCGTATACTGAAGAATCTTTACAAGACGTGCAGAATCGGGCACTTCCCTGATATCGGATTTGCATTCGGATACAAAGACCTCAATGTCAGCATCTTTGCTGCAGCCGGGGTCATTGACCGCATTAATATATTTCCCAACTTTGCTTGTAAATGCCGTGTTGCTGCCATTTACCATGATGGAGATGTCATTCCAAATGTACATCTAAACCTCTTTCATCCTTGTGAATTTACCCAGGTATCCGATGTCTTCATTGATGGGCGAACCGTCTATTTCAATCCAGCTGTGGCCGCTTATCCTGCCTGTTGTTTTTTCTGCGCCCACCACCAGCACGCAATCTATGCTCTCTTTCCTGCATTCGTCAAACAGGACGATACTGGCAACCGTACAGGGATTTTCATGGTGCATTATTCTTACAAGCAAAAAATACAATACTCTGTGCATTTTTTTAAGACGCACCAAATCAGAAGCAGCGGCGGGTCTCGTATCAAGGGGCTTTTGCAATGTGCCGATGAGATTGTTGAACCCCTGGGTTCTTATTCGTTTGTTCCATTTTCTTATTCCTGAAAATGACTTGAAAAACAAACCGGAATCCCACGGCACTGAAAATCCTTTATAAATCAACGATTCATACCGCCTGCAGATCTTCAAGAATATTATTCCGGACAAGGTCGTCAATCAGTGCGATTACGTCGCTTTTTGCAGTTTCCAAATCAATTTCATACATATCTGTGATTTTCCCGGCAATTTCCTCTGCGGACATATTTTCTTCAATGCATCTGATTATTTCGCTGCCGACGTGATTCAGGGAAAAATAATCGCCGGTTTCAAGATTAAGGAGAACAGCCTCCCCCTGCATCTCGCGCAGTATTATATTAGTGTTAAGCTTCATAGAACCCCCCTTTGATACTATTCTGCTTTCATTATACCAATTAATGCCGCGGAAAGATGTTTGTTTTGCGAAAGGATATACTTGACGAGACCAATGTATTGGTTTTCATATGTGCCGAATTCATCTGAATTGCATTGCAGTAAACCATAGTATGATTTTATGGATTCCCGCAAAAGTACAATTATACATTTTTGTTGCGTAATCTTTTGGTTGGGTTGAGCTCCCTTTTTCTCATTCTTATGTTAAGGGGTGTAACTTCGACAAGCTCATCATCCGAAATAAACTCAAGCGACTGCTCAAGGCTCAGGTTCTTGATATTGATAAGTTTCAAGGATTCATCAGAACCGGACGCCCTGACATTTGTGAGCTGCTTGTTCTTGCAGACATTTATGTCAATATCGTCAGCCTTTGCATTTTCGCCGGTGATCATGCCTGTGTATACTTTCGTTCTGGCATCTATGAAGAGAGTTCCCCTTTTCTGGGCGTTGAACAAACCGTATATCGTGGATTCCCCGGCTTCGAAGGCAACCATGGATCCCCTTGTCCTTCTGGCAATATCCGGGCCAAGCGGCTCGAAATCGTCAAAAGTATGGTTCATGATTCCGGTGCCCTTGGTATCGGTCAGCATCTCGGAATAGTAACCGATCAGATTCTTGGCGGGAATTTTAAATTCCAGGCGGGTCGAGCCCTGCACGCCATGCTCCATTGAAAGGATTTCACCTTTGCGGGCCCCGACCTTTTGCATGACAGTTCCGACATGCTCTTCAGGCACATCAATTATAAGATACTCGATGGGTTCATATTTTTTACCGTCAATTGTCTTTATGACGACAGCCGGCCTGGACACCTGGAATTCATAGCCTTCCCGGCGCATGGTCTCGATTAAAATTGACAGATGAAGTTCGCCCCTGCCGAGAACCTTGAACGAATCCATTGTTCCCGTGTCCTCTATATGAAGGCTCACATTGCTTTCAAGCTCCCGGTACAGCCTTTCCCGCAAGTGGCGGGAAGTAACGAATTTACCTTCCTTGCCGGCGAGGGGGCTGTTGTTGACGCTGAATATCATCGATATGGTGGGCTCGTCTATATCCACGAAATCCACGGGATCCGGATTATCGACTGCGCATACGGAATCGCCTATGTGAATCTGCGGTATGCCTGAAAGTGCTATAATGTCGCCCATTGAGGATGTTTCGGTTTCAATCCGCTGCAGGCCGTTGAAAGTATAAAGTTTGGTAACCTTTGAATCAATTATCTCGCCGTTTTTTTTACACAGAACGATATCGTCGTTTTGTGAAACGGTTCCCCTTGTAATCTTGCCGATTCCGATTCTGCCGACATATTTATCATAATCGATGCTGGAAACAAGGCACTGGAAGTCGCCATTGGCATCACCGTCGGGTGCCGGTATGCTTTTGATTATTGCATCAAGCAGCGGCTTGACATTCTCAGGCTTATCACCAAGGTTCTTGATTGCGTAGCCTTCCTTAGCCGAAGTGAAAATTATCGGGAAGTCAAGCTGGTCCTCGCTTATTTGAAGGCTTATGAATAAATCGAGTATTTCATCATACACTTCCTCTGCCCGGGCATCATGGCGGTCTATCTTATTTATGACAACGATGGGCACAAGATTAAGGTGAAGCGCTTTTCTGAGGACGAATCTAGTCTGGGGCATTGGACCTTCGAATGCGTCGACAAGCAAAAGCACACCGTCTACCATTTTAAGAACCCTTTCAACCTCGCCTCCAAAATCTGCGTGGCCGGGTGTATCGATTATATTGATTTTCTTCCCAAGATAATTTATTGCAGTGTTCTTTGAAAATATTGTTATTCCCCGTTCTCTTTCAAGATCGTTGGAATCCATCATTCTCTCCGTGGTTTGCTGATTTTCCCTGAAAACTCCGCTTTGTTTAAGAAGCTCGTCCACAAGGGTCGTCTTGCCATGGTCGACATGCGCTATTATTGCTATATTCCTGATATCTTCTCTTTTACTCAATTTTTTCTCCGCTCAATATATATACCCACGTAAGTATAACAAATGCAATGGATTTGGCAATAAAAATCTATGGAAGCGGGGAACAGGCAAAAACATTCAGTTTGTATATGGAATTATCAAACAGTTGCCTTGGGCAACTGTTTGATAAAGCCGTACAATGCTAAAGACCTGTGTCCGGTGAGTTTTTACGGACGGATTCCCGTATTGATTCAAGCTCGGTCTTTTTATGAAACAAAGCACATCCGTGTGTTTCGTCTTCGAGAAGATGGGTGTTATCCCTAATTGCCTTAAGGAATGGCGAGCGAAGGGCTTGCTCGAGGCCGATGATGCTGACATTGTCAAGCGACACAGGGGCAAAAGGACAGGGCTCCACCGAACCATCCGCAGCAATGTGCAGGAAACCTCTTCCTGCGGCCAGGCATCCGCCGAAGGGTTTTTCGTCGCCGGGGAATGCAACTGTGAACAAGTCCTTTCGCTTGTGATCAGACAGCCATCCAAGCATGGCAACACGTTGTTGTTCATTAAGCTCGATTGCTTTTGTATCGCTTATGAAAGGAACATAATCTATGAAAAAGACCGAGGATGCGCCGCTTTTCCGGCATTGGGCAAGGAATGCGTCGTTAAGGACTTTATTATAGTTAACGGCAGTCACGGTAACCGAAAGTCCAAACTGCTTGTTCTTGGAAACCAAAGTGCTCATGGCTTTGGTAATTTTGTCATGCATGCCTGCGCCTCTTCTTGAGTCCGTGCTCTCCATATCGCCTTCTATGCTTATAATGGGATATATGTTCACCGCCTTGATCAACTCCACGAAATTTGAATCGGCAAGCGCAAGGCCGTTTGTAAATACCACAAATAAAAGATTCCGATGCTTTTTCATTAATTGCGGCAGATCGGCTCTTGCAAAAGGTTCCCCGCCTGCGGTTATTATTACTCCTATTCCGAGTCTTTCGGAATCATGGAGAAGTTTGTCAAGCCCGGCGCCGTCCATATCCTCGCCGACCCTTCCATGTGCCTTGTCATAGCAGCCTTTGCAGTTAAGATTGCATTTTTTGGTTGCAGAAAGAATCATATATGGAGGCACATGCAGGCCTTCTGATAATACAGCCCTTCGTTTCCGCGCCGAAGCCATTTGAATCAAGACAAGCCTGTATGCAAGCGGCAACAGCCCGGGCCGCCTGAAAATAAACGAACAAACTTCCCTTGTCCAGTTCCTTACGTCCTTGTCGAGTCTTGCCGAGAGTTCCATTTCATTCATAATGCAGACCCTTCTTATTAATACATAATATATTACCTTATCAACCGCCATCCTGAAAGGGGTTAAGTGTTAATATCGCATTAAGACAGCATTGCCTAATTATAGTTATCCTGTTCCCCAAAGGCATAAAGATTGCAATAACCGAGGCATTTTTTGCTTGAATGCCACGGAGGATGATGTTGAAAATCCGGATTATGTTTGAATAACTTCCCAGGGAAAAGCAGCCAGGGATATTTTGGCAATTGCCGTTCTGCCTGAAATTGCATATCAAGGGGAAAAGCGATAAAATCATTTGTGTAGACGATTATTTATCCGGCGGAGGTTTGAATGAAAAAAAGCAGGATCAAAATCATAAAGAGCTTCAGGGATGCCGTCAAGGGGATCATTTACATATTCATGACGCAAAGGAATTTCCGTATACAGGCGATATGCTTTCTGCTGGTGCTGTTTGCCGCGCTATTGCTTCAACTGAGCCTATCCGAGACAGCCATAGTGGTATTTGCAGGGGGTATGGTGCTGGTCGGCGAGATGGTTAATACCGGTTTGGAAAAACTCGTGGACTTGATCAAACCGGATTATCATCCCCTGGTCAGGACGATAAAGGATATTTCGGCGGGTGTCGTCCTTATAAGCTCATTCCTGGCGGTAATCATCGGCGTGATAATATTTCTGCCGAAGATAATAGAATTATTCTGACCATGGGAGACGGGGGTTATTGATGAGAATTTTATTTTTGGACCTTGACACGCTTCGGCCGGATCACCTGGGATGTTATGGATACCACAGGAATACATCGCCGAACATAGACGGCATAGCGGACGAAGGAATGATATTTACCAACTACTACACTCCGAATGCACCATGTCTTCCTTCCAGGGCTTCATTGATATCAGGTAAATTCGGCATTCTTCACGGTGCGGTCAATCATGGCGGCTCGACGGCTGACATGGACAAGCAGGGATCCAAAAGACAGTTCAGGAGTGAAATCGGAACCGAATCGATTACATGCATGCTCAGGAACGCCGGTTTTCACACCGTGAGCATAAGTCCTTTTGCTGAAAGACACTCCTCTTTTTGGTTTTATTCGGGGTTCAACGAAATGTACAATACCGGCAAGGGCGGGATGGAATCCGCCGAGGATGTCACGCCCGTGGCAATGGATTGGCTTGACAGGAATGCAAAAGAGGACAATTGGTTCCTGCATATAAACTACTGGGATGCGCATACTCCCTACAGGGCTCCCGGGGAATTCGGGAATCCTTTTGAAGGGGAACCGTTGACCGCCTGGCTGACGGAAGAGGTAATGAAGGAACACGAGTCAAATATCGGTCCTCACGGCGCATGCGAGATAAGCATGTATGACGACAGTACAAATCCGGCATACCCAAGGCACCCGGGAAGCATATCGGGGCTCGCCGGCGCCAGGATCATGATGGATGGCTACGACTGCGGCATAAGGTATATGGACGGACATATCGGCAGAATCATTGAAAAACTGAAACACAACGGCGTATGGGAGGATACCGCGGTAATCGTGACGTCCGACCATGGCGAAAACATGGGTGAACTTGGAATATGGGGAGAGCATGCCACGGCTGACAACATAACGCCGAAAATACCCATGGTGATCAAATGGCCCGGGGGATCAATGGGAGCCAAAGATGATGCCCTCCACTATAATATAGACCTGGCGCCGACTCTGGCGGAGATTCTAGGACAGAAAGGCATGCCGTCATGGGAAGGAGCTTCTTATGCGAAGGCAATCCTGGAAGGCTCGGAGTGCGGAAGGGAAGAATTGATTTTGGAGCAATGCGCGCATGTGTGCCAGAGAAGCGTGCGGTTCGGCGACTGGATATATATAAGGACATATCATGACGGATATCACCTTTTCCCGAAGGAGATGCTGTTCAATGTTGAAGATGACCCGCACGAGCAGCATGATCTGGCCAAGGATAATCCCGGAGTCTGCAAAGATGCGGCATGGCGGCTGATGAACTGGCACGATACGATGATGGCAAAGAGGAAAGATGCGCAGGACCCGCTTTGGATAACTGTCCGCGAAGGCGGACCTCTGCATGCAAGGGGATTCCTTGCAGACTATATCAAGCGGTTGATTGCGACGGGAAGAGAGGAAGGGGTGGCTGAACTCATAAAAAGACATCCCGGGGAGGTTTTGGATGAATAAATACATAACACAAATCAGCAGATTGTCCATCGGAGGCTCAAACTCATATCTGCTTGCATGCGCTCAGGGCTATATCCTTATCGATACCGGCATGAAAGGGTCCGGCGCTCGACTTTCAAGAGAGTTGAAACGGCTCGGGATCGAACCCGGTGAAATCAAGCTCATAATTCTGACTCATGGACACTATGACCATGCGGCGGGACTCAGTGAAGTCCGTGAACTGACAAAAGCCCCGGTGGCTGTACACGGGGCAGAGATCGATCTGGATTTAGAGAGTGTTCGAAAGGACAGGAATGAATCAACATTTTCATACAGGCTTATAGTGGGTATTTTAAAAAAAATCACTCCCGAGGGAGAATCGGGCTATATCATTAATCCGGAGATTGTGATAGGAGATGAGCTTGGGCTTGAGAATTTCGGGGTTGATGCAAAGATAATACATACGCCGGGTCATACGCCGGGGTCTGTAAGTGTGATTACCGGCGACGGACAATGCGTCTGCGGGGATTCTCTTTTCAATATATTCCCTGGCAGCCATTATCCTATAATCGTATATGACAAGAAACTTCTCGCGAAAACATATTCAAGGCTGGAGGCGGAGGACTGCAATGTATATTACCCCGGCCACGGAGACTCTATAAGCAGGACAAAGTTCAATAAAAGAATCGCGGGCAAAAAAAAGTTCATGTCGCCGGAAAAATAGAGTGATGGCAACCATGATTATTTCACATGCAAAATACTGAGAACATGCGGGGACACTGAAACGATGGGTTTTCTTTCGGACAACCTGATGCACTGATTCGGGCTTATTGAATAACTTGAAAACCCCTTGTTATTCCGAATTCCCTAATTCCTGAATTCGAATTTCGGAGGACGGACGAACAATTCGACAAGGCTTTCCCGTGCATCGGCATTTTTATAAAGAACCGAATGAACGACCTTCGATATCGGCATATCCACATTGTATTTTTGGGAAAGCACAAGCAATGACCGGACAGTCGATGCGCCTTCGGCAAGTCTTTGAAAATTCCTGCCCAGAACAAAATCCTCGCCCAGCCTTCTGTTCCTGCTGTAAGATGAAAATAATGTGGCTTCGTAATCACCAAGATGGGAAAGGCCATATACAGTTTCCATGTTTCCGCCCATTGCTACAACCAAACGGGAAACCTCCCGTGCCCCGCGGGCCATCAAGGCGCCCTTCAGGCTTGAATATCCAAGTCCGTCAAGCATTCCGGCTGCTATTCCGATTACATTCTTGGCCGCCGCACCAACTTCGGTTCCTATGATATCTTCCCCGTAATACAGTCTGATGAGCGGACTTGCGACGATTGCAGCCAGCGATTTGGTCAGACCTGTATCCTTTGAATCCATTACCATGCAGCTCGGGATCCCGGCGACAAAGTTCTGGACATGGCCGGGCCCAACCAGGACAGCTGTCCGGACATCATTCCCAAGCACATCTTCCATTACCTCGGTCAGCCTCATTCCGGTTTCGTTTTCCAGGCCTTTCATGCAAAGCACATAAGTCCGGTCCGCAAAACCCAGGGCATTGATTTCACCAGCGAGGCTTCGAAGCTGCATGGAATCTATCGATATGAAGACATGGTCTGAGAAGCCAAGCGCTTTTTCAAGCGAGGTCTCGATTGACACAGATGGATCCAGTTCCATGTATTCGTTTTTCCCGGTATCGGCAAGTTGCCTGAGATTTTCAGAGGAGGCCCTGCCGTAAAGGAGGACGCTGTTTTCCAGTCCGCTCAGATATCCAGACAGAAAGGTTCCCCATCTTCCGCATCCGATTACTGTGATTTTCAAAATAACCTCCATATGCCTTCAAAATGGCAGGCTGCCGCTAGAATACCATGTGGCTCAGATGGTGGCTGAAGGATATAAGCAGGGAATTTAGTTCGAGCGCTCCTTGCAGGGTGAACAGCAGAAGAAGGATTCCTGAGCCAAGAAGAAATCCCTTGAAGAAACCATGTGCATAGCTATATCTTTTTTTCCGTAATACTATAAAGAATACCGCTATGTATGTGAAGATTGCCGAGTTTCTGAGAATGGACTGCCATTTGGCTGCCGCGCTGTTTATCGTTTGGCTTAGCACCTCAAGCTCATGGTATGTTTCGTCGTTTATTTCCACGGTTATGCTGCCGTCATACGGTGTTTTGACAATCACATCACTTTCATTCGCCGTGAAACCGTAACCGAGAAAAGACAGGTCAGTGGGTTTATCGTTCATGCCGCTCATAAATATGATTATCAGGACCAGCGCAGCAATAAGCAGTGCTGTCGCAATGGCAAGAATCTTCAGGTCTTTCCTCTCAACGCCGATATTTTCTAAAAACATATTCTACCTCCAGCTTGATTATTCATAGTCCCTGTCGGCTTATCCGCACGGGTTTTGCAAAGGAATCGATTGATCCATAAGGCTTCGGTAACCGGCGTTTGTCCAGGCCGCATGTCTTCCCAAACATTATACAAAAAAAACAAGCACATGAGCAAAAATAAAGGAATTATTTTTTTTGAATGGCGTAAATAAGAAATATCCATGGCAAATTATATCAGAAAACAAAGGAAATGGTTATCGATAAAAATATTCGTTGCATAAATATACAATAATATGTATAATACTTACAATAAAGAATAAAGGAGTAGACAATGAAAAAAACACTGGCAATGATATTGGCCCTGTCCATGGCTATGGCGATGTTCACGGGCTGCTCCGGAAAAACAGAGATAAGCGAAGTGGCAAAAAGTCTCGGTCTTGAAGACGGCATTCTTCACATAGCTGTCGATGATACATATCCCCCAATGGAATATGTAAATGAAGACGGCGAACAGGTCGGTTTCGACATAGACCTTGCAAAAGCCATCGGCGAAAAACTGGGTGTAGAAATCAAGTTCATCTCAAGTGCGTGGGACGGTATCTTCACCGGTCTTGCGGCGGGTATGTATGATGTGATAATCTCGTCCGTCAGCATGACGAACGGAAGGCTTGAGACGATGGATTTCTCAAAACCGTACCTTGCAAACGGACAGGTCATCGTAGTGAAACCGGGCGACGATTCCATATCCACGGGCGATGACCTGGCAGGGAAAAAAGTAGGGGTACAGCTTGGAACCACGGCGGATGACGCTGTCATCAAGCAGATGGAAGCCGTTGATTTTGAAGTGGTCAAATACAATGACATAATCGGATGCTTCAATGCAATGAAAATCAACGCGATCGACTGTATAGTCGTAGATGTGGCGGTTGCCATGGAGTATGTCTCGAAATCACCGGAGGAGTTTGAAATAAGTTCGGCACAGCTCACAAACGAACCTATTGCGGTCGCAATAAGCAAGGGAAATACCGCGCTGAAAACAGCGATTGACAATGCTATCGACACACTGGCTGCGGACGGGACCCTTTCCGCAATATCAGTGGAGCACCTCGGCGTAGACCTCACCAAGGATATTGATACAACACTGACCGAATAATAACGGGAATGAAAAGCTCTCCCGCCTTCCTGAAGGCGGGAGTTTTTTCGGGAGGCTTCAATGAATATCAACCAGATAAAAATGTTTGCATCAGGCACGCTCACTACACTGGAGCTTACCTTGGTCAGCATGTTCATCGGAACTATGCTGGGACTTGTCCTTGCCCTGGGAAGAATTTCAAAAATAAAGGCCATCAACAGGATTGTATGGACATATGTCTGGTTTTTCCGGGGAACTCCGCTGCTGCTTCAGATAATGATAGTATATTATGGGATTCCCTTGATATTGAAGGATATTTTCGGCAAGGCGACTGCTCTTCCAATGTTTATCGCCGGGTGTCTCGCACTTATATTGAATACCGGGGCATATCTTGCGGAAATATTCAGGGCCGGAATTGAGTCGATTGACAAAGGTCAGATGGAAGCCGCAAAAGCGCTGGGAATGAGCTACAGACAGGCTATGTTCAAAGTAATTATTCCCCAGACGATAAAGAGGCTCATACCGCCTTATTCAAACGAGTTCACTATGATACTGAAGGATTCATCGCTTGTATCGGTAATCGGACTTACGGAGCTTGCCAGGCAGGCCAACCAGTTGGCGAACGGAACGGGAAACTGGGTTTTTCTGTTTTACGCTGCGGGCGTATACCTGTTCCTGACCACGATATCAACGGTGGTCTTCAACAAGCTTGAAAAAAGATACTCGGTGTATTTATGAGGAGGCCGAATGATTAAAGTGGAAAACGTCGATAAATATTTCGGGGATCTTCATGTTCTGAAAAGTGTGGACTTCCATGTAGACCCCGGCGAGGTGGTATGCGTCATTGGCCCCAGCGGATCAGGCAAGAGCACATTGCTGCGATGCCTGAATCATCTTGAAAGAATAACCAACGGCAAGATATATATTGACAGCGAACTCGTGGATTATAGGGAAAACGACAAGGATAAGATGGTGATAGACCACGAAAAGGTCGTTGCCATGTGCGGGAAGCTGGGAATGGTTTTCCAGCGATTCAATTTATTCCCGCACAAGACAGCCGCGGAAAATCTCATGCTTGCGCCAATGACAGTTAAGAAGATTGACAAGGCAACCGCCAGGGAAAAAGCGATGGACCTCCTGAAGATGGTTGGGCTCTCAGACAAGGCGGATGAGTATCCCGTAAGATTGTCGGGAGGCCAGCAGCAACGTGTGGCGATTGCACGGGCTCTCGCAATGGAGCCCAGGATAATGCTGTTCGATGAGCCTACAAGCGCGCTGGATCCCGAGTTGGTGGGAGAGGTTCTTGCCGTTATGAAGAAACTGGCCTTATCGGGAATGACGATGATGGTTGTCACCCACGAGATGGGATTTGCCAGGGAGGTAGCATCCAGGGTTGTCTTCATGGACGAAGGTGTGATACTCGAGGAATCTCCCCCGAATGAGTTCTTCGGTAATCCAAAAAACGAACGCTTGAAAAGCTTCCTGAAGAAGATGATATGACCAGGCATCAAACAGTTGCCTTGGGCAACTGTTTGATAATGCGGCAATAGCAGAAACAATAACAAAAAAATCCGGCTATAAGCCGGATTTTTGGAGCCGCTGATCGGAATTGAACCGATGACCCGCTCATTACGAATGAGCTGCTCTACCTCTGAGCCACAGCGGCAAATATTATGCATAAGATACTATAACACAATATAGTGCTTTTGAGAATATAAAAATGCCAATGCCCAAAGGCCGGATGATTTAGAACGAAACCATGTTCCTTCCGCTTTCCTTTGCCCGGTAAAGCGCTTCATCGGCTCTTTTTATGGTTTCCTCACATTCATTCTTGCTGTCGCAATAGGCTATTCCTATGGACAGCGTTATGGGAATCTCCTTCCCGTCATGTGAAATTTTATCAAACTCGACATGCATCCGAAAACGATTCATGATATCGAAGGCATGTTTTTCGGAACAGCCAAGCAGTATTACGATGAACTCATCGCCGCCGTATCTGCCTACTATATCCGTATCGCGGAACTCATTCTTCATCCTGCGCGACACGTGCTTTAGAATATAATCTCCGGCAGGATGTCCAAAGCTGTCGTTGACCTGCTTGAAACAGTCGATGTCAATCATAGCTACGGTATAGGGAGAGCTTTCCCCCGACAGGAGGGAGATAACATGCTTTTTATTGAACGTGTCGGTCAGCTGATCGGTGATCGCCTGCTGGTAAAAATGAGACCTCTGTGAGCTTTCCTGCCGGATCTTTATGTTCCGCTTGTTCATCTC
The DNA here is from genome assembly GCA_046484775.1 of Clostridia bacterium. Lineage (GTDB taxonomy): Bacteria > Bacillota > Clostridia > DUPQ01 > DUPQ01 > JAFGQE01. Next base: position 16,812 of record JAWOIG010000202.1, read on the forward strand.
AACATAAAAAAGGGAAATCAGTATCAGACTGAAAATCATCACATGCAGCATTATCGACATATTCATCGTGCTGCCCAGAACAAGAAGCTGGATGCTGTCAGCTGCGGCAAGTATAAGCAGGTTGACGAAGCTCCAAACGAAGACAACGGCCTCGTCCATTTTTTTATATTGCTTAGCGGCCACTGTTATCCAGATAATGAAATTGAATGATATTGCAGAGATAAAGACATTATACAGCTGTTTGAATAATATAAGGTTGCCGACCAGTAGGGCTGAAAGCACGACAAGAACAAACAGAACCGAACTCAGGATTACCGATTGCCTGGAATTGAAATATTTCGAAAATGAAAGGCCTAAAAAGAAGATGCATGCGAACAAAGATAATATTATGATTTTTTTAAACCAGATAAAAGATATTGCGATATGCGGTATATACATGAATTCAATCGAGTATATGGACAGAAAAACAACCGAAACCATGAAGAATATAAGGGCATAGTTCCTTTTTTCACTCAGGAAAATCATCATCAGTGTTATTATAATGCCAAGGACCAGTATGCCTGCCCCCATCATCGTCATACCCTGGGTTCTGAAAGTGACATCCTCCGTAATCATCCTTGCGACATCACAGCAAACGATACCCACCGGACTCTGTTCAAGTCCGATCATGTAAAGGGAATGTGTTTTTATCGTCAGCGTATTTACTTCCTCGACATACTCCTTGTGGATGACAAAGTTCTCTATTCCGTTGTATATGTGGGAACGGGCAGATTCCATGTCCCCGGCAGTACCCAGATGTATTCCGTTGAAATATACTTCGTAAGCCTGCGCATTGAGTCTGAAAACAAGAACATGAAGATTGTCGCCGTCTATTGCCATAAGGTCGCTTCCCGGAACGATCATTGAATAAGAGTCGATTAAGGGATCGTTCTTATCCATGATCCTTGCCGTCAGGTCCCGGATGCCGTTGGTGAAGTCGTCCGGATACAGCGCTACGCCACCGGACTTAATCACAGCCCTCTCCATGCTGAAGGTAAGGTTTGCCAGCATTCCCAGGACAAGGATCACTGCGCTGAACAATATGATATATTTTCTGTTTATCATTATACCGGCCCGCTTCCTGAGTTCAAATTTGCCTCTGCCAAGCCTATGATTCCCTTAGAACAGTACCCGCTATGTAACGGATTGTGTCATTCTTATGAAAGATGTAATAAGTCACGAGTATATTTCCGTCAGGCATCTGGACGGAGCTTGTATATCCCAGGTCATGGTTAACTCCGTCGCTCCTTATAAGTGTCGGTTGGGCGCTGTGGATGTTCTCCAATTCGCCGTCAAGAAGAACGACCTTGATCCCATATGGCGAATATCTGTGTCCGTATGATAAAAGCACTTTGCCGCTTTTCAGCTGCAGGGCGTGAAAGGGGCTTGGCGACGCTAAATGCGTCCTTTCGGGGTCAGACCATGTGGCTCCGTTGTCATATGAATAGCTGACATGCATGGGAGACATTTCGCTGTTGCCGTCGTCATAGACATTCCTGCCCGGAATATCGATGTGAGTTCTCATGAAGCAGACAAGCTTTCCGGACCTTGTCCTGAACAGATTGGGCTCTCCCATGAAGTGATTGTCCCTGTGCCTTATATCGTATTGCATTTTCCATGTCAACCCGCGGTCGGTGCTTTTGATTATTCTTATGAATCTCCTGGTCCTGTCCTCATCGTAGATTGCTATCCCAAGAACAAGCGATGAATCGGGAAGCTCGACGGAATTTCCCCGGACCGATGCCCTGAGGCTGTCTTTTCCGGGGTAGTCTATGCAAACCGGATCATCCCAGGAAACACCGTCGTCATATGAACGGATAGTATGGGAATCCATCATTTCGGCCGAATAATAGTCGTTAATGAAATGATGCCTGTCCGGGTTTTCAAGAGGATTGTCCCTTTCGGAAACCTTCCACATGAAAAAGGTACCCATTATGGTTCCGTCGGACAGCCGGTTCAGACAGGGATCCTGCACACCGTAGAAAAAGTGTCTGTAAATAAGTGAAGGGGAATCCGACCATGTATTTCCGTTGTCCCTTGAAACAACGTACACACCAGCTGAAGCCGGATCAAGATGAGTCACATCGTTGAACTTCCGCTGCCAGTCCGGAGCATGCCGAAAGCCCACCATTATTGTTCCGTCCTTGAGTACGACGGCATTGGGAAAAGAGTTGTAGTTGCTGTCCTTGTATATTACGATATCCTTTATTTTCTCCAGCATTGCTGCGTGGTCTCCTTGTTCTGAGTTCGTACACCCCGGGCCTCGAGCGTTTTCTTATACATAATACATTATATGATATAATGTAACAAGCAAAGAACAACGGAGGACATCGAATTGCCAGCAAAAATCCTTATAGTCGACGACGAAAAAAACATAGTGGATATCCTCAGATACAATCTCATAAAGGAAGGATATGAAACGATAGAGGCTTATGACGGAAAAGAAGCCATTGATAAGGCCATTTCAATGAAACCCGACATAATCCTACTTGACGTAATGCTTCCGATATACGACGGCTTTGCTGTATGCAGAAAACTCAGGGAAAGCATCCAGACTCCTATAATCATGCTTACGGCGAAGGAGGAGGAAGTCGACAAGATTCTTGGACTTGAGATGGGGGCTGATGACTATGTGACGAAACCTTTCAGCCCAAGGGAACTGATGGCCAGGATAAAGTCCAATCTCAGGCGAAGCTCGATCTCAACAACAATAACGGCGGGGAAGGATGTCATTACGGCATTGAACCTGGAAATAGACCTTGCACAGTATATCGTGAAGATAAGCGGGAATCCGATCGACCTGACCGCCCGGGAATTTGAGCTTTTGAAATTCCTTGTACAGAATTCAGGCAAGGTATTTTCAAGGGAAACCCTCATGGAAAAAATATGGGATTACGAATACTTCGGGGACATGAGGACGGTGGATGTTACCGTAAGCCGTCTTCGCGAAAAACTGTCTGATAATATAAATGAATATATTCTTACCAAGCGCGGCGTTGGCTATTATTTCAGAAAGGACTAGTCTTGGGAATGGTAAAAAAGAGCCTGCAGTGGAAAATAGTTCTTTTCATATGTATTATTGCCATATGCCTTGTAATACCCATAGGCCTGCTTCTTAATATAAATATCGAGAATTATCATTACAACCAATTCATAAACGGAATTGAAAAGGGCTTTGGCAACTATGATCCCACCGAAAAAGAAGGTGCGGGCGTAAACGATGTTTATAAAGACATGAGCGAGCTGTATGCGGGATTGTTCGATATCTATGGAGAGAATAGAAGCTATACGATAGTGGATACAAGCGATAATACGATACGCAGCAGCGACTTCAACTTTCTTAATAGGGAGGAATATAAATTTCTCGGCGAACTGTATCTTTCAACTAACTTCATCAAAGCGGCCGCCGGCGAAAAAGGCGACGACGACAAGCTGGTAATGCTGAACGGAAGGACATTTTATGATTATGCAGTCAAGAAAGCCGGACTGGTTTTTTATTTCCGATATTATAAGCAGGACTGGCAGAACATGGTATCCCAGTTTAACAATGTCATTTTTACGGCCCTTTTATTGTCCCTTTTGATAGCCTTTATATTTGGATTTTTAATCTCAAAGGCAATAACCATTCCGATTGAACACATAACTGAGAAGACGAGGGATATAGCCGAAGGCAATTTCGGACAGAAGCTCGACAGGCAGGGCAGCGACGAAATTGGACAACTGACAAGCTCTATAAATTACATGTCCCAAAGCCTGAAGAATATGCTCGAGGAGATCAAGAACGAAAAAGGCAAAGTGGATACGATCCTGAACAACATGACCGACGGGATACTTGCCTTTGATAAAAAGGGAGTCATGATTCATGTCAATCCTGCGGCGATGACAATGCTCAACAGGAGAAGGCTCGACGAGAACCTGGATAATTTCATAAATGAATACAGGATAGAGACAACGCATGAAGAAATAATGAATGATACACAGGAAGCAAATTTGAAAAAGCTCACCCTGCAGCGCGGGGGCCTGGTAATGAGGCTTGGATTTGCGGTGTTCACTGATGACGAGCTGAAGAACGAAGGGTGCATAATCATACTTAGAGATATAACCGAGCAACAGAAAATGGATACCATGCAGAAGGAGTTTGTCGCGAACGTGTCGCACGAACTGAAGACACCGCTTACATCCATCAAGAGCTATACGGAAACCCTGCTTAGCGGAAAGGTCGGGGACAAGGGAACTGAGAAGGAATTTCTTGAGGTAATAGAATCGGAAGTGGACAGAATGTCAGAACTTGTAAAAGACCTGTTGCAGCTTTCGGCGCTTGACATGAGAAGAACCAGGATTGAATTCCACAAGCATTCGATTCCCGACCTCATCAACAAGACGGTTGAGAAAGTCCGTATGGCTGCATCCGAAAAGAATCACACGATTGAAAAGAACATACAGTATCCAGGGAAGGCTACATTTGACTTTGAGAAAATTCAAAGGGTACTGATCAATTTGCTTACCAATGCGATTAAATATACAGATCCGGGGGGATTGATAACAATAGATGCAAAAAAAGAAAACTCCGATATTATTATTACCGTTACCGACAATGGTATGGGAATCCCGGAAAAGGATTTACCCCGCATATTCGACAGGTTCTACAGGGTAGACAAGGCAAGATCCAGGAAAATGGGAGGAACCGGGCTCGGACTGGCAATAGCCCGGGAAATAATTGACGCCCACAACGGAGTAATATCAATAAAAAGTGAATCTGGAAACGGCACCGAGGTTGTCATGAGCATACCTGTGAATATTCATTGGAGAGGTGGCAATGAATAAAAGAATACTGATAGTCATTGCGGCAATATTGTTCATAGGCGTTCTATTCCAGACTATGGTGATCATCGATTATCATTCAGACGGCTTTAATGTCGGTTTTTTTGAGCGCAATAAAGTAGCCGAAACCTATTATAGATCCCTCGATGAAGTTCTGAGGGAAAAATATCTGAAACCTTTCGACATAATGGTCAGGAACGAAGGGAAGACATGGATATTAAAAAGAGATGAGGATCTATTCAGGAATATATGGCAGGATGCGAAGACAATAATGCAGGTAACCGGCAATCTTGAATACTTGCCTGAATCCACTTATTGGGGTAATTTGTGCATAGGAAGAAATGGCATAACTTATTCACTGGGCCAGCATTTCCCGGTTGAATATGTAAAATTTTTGCTGGAAACGGAAAGTCTCCCATCCAATGTCGAAACAATCGATAAATTCATGATGATTCCCGGGGAAGAAGTCACTGATATATATTTCAATACGAATAACGGTGTATATAAAACCCAATATTCCGAACAAAAGGGGCTTTTGATTACCGGCAATTTCAAGAATCTCGTGGATTTGCTAACCAAGGATCCATACTATTCCGTAAATTCATTGACCGATATTTATCAGTTCATCAAGGAGGAGGTGTTGAATAAATATATTGAACCCGATATACCGGTAAGCCAGGATGTTACTGCAAGAAGCATACCCTGGATAACAATCAGGATATCGGATGACATCAAGGCTTATATCGATTCTCTGAAAATTCCCGGGAATCAGGAAAGGGAAGAAGGTATGGCGGAAACAGCGGCCGTAATCAAGGATAAGCTCATGCTGCTCTCAGCCAATACATATGCAACATTATTCGACTCTTCCGACAATCTGTTTTTTTCAAATCAATTCAATATGTATGAGATCAACAAATATGGTTGGGTTGAGTATAAATACACACCCGGGACAGAGGGGGATGAGAAAGGAACCATTGGAGAGGCATTCATCAATGCGGTAGAAACCCTGGGGAAAATAACGGTGCTGGCAGGCGATCCCCCCGCGGAATTATATGTTTCCCGAATCAAGGATAACGGGGATTCATATACATTCAGCTTTGATTACAGATATTATTCAAAGGTTATAGCACTGGAAGATGACAATCATTCTGCCGTTATTACAGCGACAGCTACCAGGACTACCGATGCAAGGGTACTGCCATTGAAAATGAGCGAGATGACAGGAGAGGAATATATCGGCGCTGAATACAGGACGGCTTTCCTTTTCATTGCCAATCTTAACGGACTATACAATATAAATTCCATAGATGCATACAATATGTACCTGGGATATAAAAAAACAAATGAAATACTTGAGTTTTCAAGCCCGGTATGGATAATCGAAAGACAATCCGGAAAAAAGGAGACACTGGAATTGCCCAGGGCGGTGGAATGATATGAATACAAAAAAAGCACTTGCCACAACAATAATACTGCTGATGATAATGAACATTGCACTCGGGGTGTATGTTGCCGCCATCAGTTCCGGCAAAGGGACCGGGGATATCATCACGTACACGGAAAACATACTTGCGCAAAGAAATATAGTTTTGGAATGCAGTATACCGGATATCAATTTCAAGGCGTCGCCGATTTCCGTGGGCGAAAGTATATTCACCCCGCAGTCGGTCGAATCGATCAAGACGGCAACGGGAGGCGATGCGTATTTTGACGAGCAGACGGGAGTCCTGACTTACATACGTTCAAATGTGGGCAACGCAAATTCAGGTGAAATCAACAGGACGGCAGCCGACATAGCCGCTGCAGAGTTCATGGAATCAATAGGTCTTGGCAAAGAGGATTTTATCCTCGACTTTGCTATGGAAACTTCCAGGGACACATATGTTTTGAAATACATATTGTATGATGGTACGGGAATATATTATTATGATAATTTCATTGAAACGACTGTTACGGGCAGGGATGTTGTAACCGCAAAGATTAATTACTATAAGACGGGAAACATTGTGAGACAGGAGGAAGATGTGATGCCAGTCAGTGCTATACTTCTTTCAAACCTTGTCAGGGAACAGAATAAAACACTCAGCATTATCAGCATTACCAGGGGATTCAAAAAGAAAGCGATTGACTCAAACGAAGCGACAATGTGCTGGCGCGTCAGATTCGGCGATGGCAGCGAAAGATTCTTCGAAGCGTCTTCAGGCCTGGAAATCAAGTGAAGGCTTTCTTCCAACCGGAAACCACACGTTCGGAATACCTGCATATAAATGGAATATAAAGGAGAATGGAATTATGGGAAACGATTTTTACGAACGAATAAGAGGACAGATTGAAGATATGAAGGCTGCGGGCAAATACAAGGAGTACCAGCACATTACAACACCCATGTCGGGAAGAACGGTAATTGAAAATCATGACGAGGTGACGGTCATGTGCTCAAACAATTATCTGGGACTCAGCGACAAGCCGGAAATAATAAATGCGGGAATAGAAGCGCTTGGCCGGTATGGAGTCGGTGCTGCCAGCGTCAGGTTCATATGCGGGACCTTCGACATCCACAGGGACCTCGAAAAAAAGACGGCGGATTTCCTGGACATGGAGGCTGCCCTCTCATATACGTCCTGCTGGAATGCTAATACAGCTGTAATTCCAGCGCTTGTAGGCGAGGGCGACTGCATAATAAGCGACGAGTTGAATCATGCCAGCATCATAGACGGATGCCGCCTTGCGTCCAAAAAAGTGCAAAGATATGTGTACAAGCATTCGGATATGAGCGATCTTGAAGGAATTTTGAAGGAGACGCAGTCCTTCGGCACCAGGCTTCTGATAACCGACGGTGTTTTTTCAATGGAGGGAGACCTGGTTAAACTGCCGGATATAAAAAAGCTGGCAGATAAATATTCGGCTGTCATAATGGTCGATGAATCGCACTCGACGGGGGTCATCGGGAGGACAGGAAGAGGCACTCCCGAGTTTTTCGGAATGAAGGGAAAAATCGACATAGTAACCGGAACGTATGGAAAGGCGCTGGGCGGCGCGGGCGGAGGTTTCGTTGCGGGAAAGAAGGAAGTAATAGATCTTTGCATACAGACATCAAGGCCATCCCTGTTTTCAAATTCGCTGCCTCCTGTTGTTGCGGCCATGGCCCTGCGCGCAATAGAATATCTGGAGGATAACCCGGAAATCGTAGAATCCCTTCATAAAAAAACCGCATACCTGCGAAAATGTCTTAAGGATGCAGGGCTTGAGCCTCTTGATGGAGAAAGCGCAATCATTCCGATCATAGTCGGCGAAACCGCCAGGGCGATCAGAATGGCCCGCGCCATACTTGAAAAAAAGGTATTTGTAACCGGATTCGGATTTCCGGTCGTACCCGAGGGAACCGCAAGGATAAGGCTTCAGGTGTCGGACGCACTTTCATACGATGACTTGGACAATGCCGTTTCGGTTATTTCGGAAGTATATAAAAAATTATAAAAACCCCCACTGGCCTATTGTTATGGACACGGGATGTCATTATAATAATAAATGAAATAAGCGGATGAGGCATGCGGGAGATTTCCACGGGGGAAAGCCGAAGAAGTAAATTGGGATCCTGCCCGGATTTCTACTAATCTTTCAGGCAAACGGACCGCATGAGGACGAATCTCTGAAAAGCCGGAAGGCACCAAAGGGGCAATACCAAGGTAGAAACTCTCAGGTAACTAAACAGAGAAGACGGCAAACTGGTTTTGTTGTCTTTTTTTATTGACTGGAGGATGATAATGAAAAAAACACCGCTTTATGAAACCCACACGGCGCTGGGGGCAAAGATGATAGATTTCGGCGGATGGCTGATGCCTGTGCAGTATACGGGCATAATCGAAGAGCACAATGCCGTCAGGCAAAACTCTGGTATTTTTGATGTTTCACACATGGGTGAGATTTTCATTGAAGGGCCGGATGCCCTTGCGTTCGTTGATTATCTTGTTACAAATGATCTGTCCCGTATGATTGAAGGCAAGGTCATATATTCCCCGATGTGTTATGAAAACGGAGGATGTGTTGACGATGTTCTCGTATACTGCTTTGGAGGCAACAAGATTCTCCTTGCTGTGAATGCATCAAATATTGAAAAGGACTATTCATGGATAAGTAAAAACAAAGGAAGGTTCGATGTTTCAATCATGAATCTTTCGGACTCATATGCACAGATGGCCATTCAGGGGCCGGCGTCGCAGGAAATAATCCAGGGTATTGCCGGAAAAGGCCTAAGCCTGTCTGACATCGGCTTTTTTGATTTTGCCGACGGGTTTTTGCTGGACGGAAGGGAAGTTCTGATTTCGCGAACAGGATACACGGGTGAGGATGGGTTTGAGGTTTATTTACGTCCTGAGTATGCCGAACAACTCTTCTTGAAGATTCTGGCTCAAGGGAAGGATAAAATAAAGCCGTGCGGACTTGGCGCCAGGGACACCCTGAGATTTGAAAGCTGCCTGCCCTTATATGGAAATGAACTGTCGGCCGAAATATCGCCCTTACAGGCGGGCCTGGATTATTTCGTAAGGTTTTCGGGTAAGGAATATATTGGCAGGGAAGCTCTTCAAAGGGAATTTGATGAAGGAGTTGAGCGCAGGATAACCGGCTTTGAGATGATTGACAGAGGCATAGCAAGGCATGGACATGATGTCTTTGACGACGGGGGAAGCCGCATAGGCTTTGTCACGAGCGGAAGTTTCTGCCCGACATTGTCAAAAAACATGGGACTTGCTCTGATTGAGTCGGTATACTCTTCCCAGGGTATTGATATCAATATAGGAATCAGGGACAGGATGACAAAGGCGGTTACGGTAAGAAAGCCGTTTTATAAAAAGAAGTATAGAAAGCGGGAGGAAATAAAATGATGAATGAATCGGATTTAAAGTATTCCAAAGACCACGAATGGGTAGGCGTTGAGGGTGATACTGCATATGTCGGGATTACCAATTACGCCCAGATTCAGCTTGGAGACATAGTTTATGTTGAACTGCCGGAAGTTGGCATGGATATTGACAAGGACGAGGTTGTCTGCGCCGTCGAATCTGTAAAGACCGCCGCCGATATAATGATGCCTGTTTCAGGCGTTATAACCGATGTCAACAAGGAGCTGGAGGACACTCCCGAGATGATCAACGGATCTCCTTATGATGCTTGGATCATGCAGGTGAAAATCAGGGATGCCGCTGAACTTGACGAGTTAATGAGTGAATCGGAATACGCTGACTTCTGTGAAAAAGAGGATTGACCGATGCATAAGTATATTCCGAATACAAACGAAGAACAAAGGCTGATGATGGAGAAGATAGGGGTTTTGGAAATCAGTGATCTGTTTTCGGTCATACCGAAGGAAATAAGACAAAGCAATGGGCTTGATCTTCCCGAAAAGCTGACCGAGCAGGAGCTGGTTTCATTTCTGGGTAAAATGGCCGGTGAGAACAGGACGACCGACGACTTCATATGTTTTCTTGGCGCAGGCACATATGACCATTATATTCCCTCGGTTGTCGGCGCAATGACGTCGAGATCGGAATTCTATACGGCTTACACGCCGTATCAAGCCGAAATCAGCCAGGGTATGCTTCAGGCCATATTTGAATTCCAGACCATGGTTTGCGAGCTTACGGGCATGGAGGCAGCGAACGCATCAATGTATGACGGAGCGAGCGCGACGGCTGAGGCTTTTGCGATATCACTGGTTTCCTCCCGAAATAAAAGCAATATTGTTGTTTCGTCCTCGGTGCATCCAGAGACCAGGGAGGTCATAAGGACATATATGAGTGGAAGGAAAGTGGAGATACGGGAAGTTCCGATGAAGGAAGGTGAGACGGATTATGCCGCCCTGGAAGAGATGTGCGACGGATCTACTGCTGCAATCTGCATACAGAGTCCTAATTTCCTTGGTATTATCGAAAATATGGACGCGGCCGGTGAAACAGCGCATAGGAATGATGCCGCTTTCATTGTCAACACCGACCTAATGGCATTGGCGGTACTGAAGGCGCCCGGTGACTCCGCAGCCGATTTTGTCGTGGGAGATGCACAACCCATGGGAAATCCCATGGCTTTCGGCGGACCGCACCTCGGGTTTTTTGCAGCCAATGCAAAATATATGAGAAAGATGCCGGGTAGGATCGTCGGGGAGACGACCGACTTAAGGGGGAACCGTGGCTATGTGCTGACGCTGCAGGCCAGGGAACAGCATATAAGGCGTGAGAAAGCGACTTCGAATATTTGCTCCAACCATGCGCTGAATGCACTTGCAGCCACCATATATATGTCAACTGTAGGCAAAACAGGACTCAAGGATATTGCATTGCGTTGCGCAAACAATGCAAGGTATGCCTGTGATGGGCTGGTCGGTACGGGGAAATTCAAAAAGGCTTTTG
>JAWOIG010000003.1:0-9279 GCA_046484775.1 Clostridia bacterium
AACCGCAACCATTGCGGCAATCGGAATGAAAATCATTGTTCCCCCGTTCATATAACCTGTCGCCAGATTATATTCTTAATAAATAAATTTTATCAAATTAATATAATAATATCCATTTAATTTAAAACATAGTGTAAAAACCTTCATACGCCCATCATCCATCACACTCAATTTCCAGACCTGTCCCCACATGTTCTTGCTATTACCGAACCTGTCCCCACATGTTCCACATGTTCAGACCTGTCCCCTGTTATTGGATATTACCGAACCTGTCCCCTGTTATTGGATATTACCGAACCTGTCCCCGGTTATTGGGATATTAGACCTGTCCCCGAACATGTTTTTATGATAGCGGGATGATTCTTTACTGTGGAAAACATTCAACCCTGTGTTATAATGCTTCTATGAAAAATTCAACCATGTTTTTTAGCGAAATAAAAGGCGGTGTAACAGCACCGAAGGGCTTTCTGGCTTCAGGCATATCAGCCGGCATCAAGAAGAAAAACGGACCTGATATCGCATTGATATTTTCAGAATCCCCCTGCACTGCCGCCGGTGTCTTTACAAAAAATATTGTTACCGGCCACTCGCTTGACCTATGTCGAGCAAATATCGCAGACGGCCTTGCCCGATGTGTTTTTATCAACAGCGGAAATGCCAATGCCTGCATCGGACAATCAGGCTATGAAGATGCCAGGGACATTGCAAATGAATGCGCCGGTATTCTTGGAATAAGTCCCGAAGAAGTGCTTACCGGTTCAACCGGAGTCATAGGTCATCCTCTTCCCATGGACAGGATAAAGGCGGGCATAAAGAGTGCGGCATCCGCTTTATCCCCTGAAGGCGGCCCGGACGCATGCAGGGCGATCATGACAACAGACACCTACCCCAAGGAAACAGCCGCTGAATTTGATTTGGGGGGCTTTCGGACGGTGTTGGGAGGCATGGCCAAGGGTTCGGGAATGATTCATCCCGACATGGCCACCCTGATTGGGATAATTACCACGGATGCCGTCATCAGCCGTTCGCTTCTGAAAGCAGCTCTTTTCGAAACGGTCGGAAAATCATTCAATAAAATTACCGTTGATGGTGATACCAGTGTCTGCGACATGGTTCTTATCCTTGCAAACGGGATGTCCGGAGGACCTGAAATAGTTGAGGGTTCAAAGGAATGCGATGTTTTCATGGCAGCTCTCGATCATGTAGCGATACATCTTGCAAAAGCAGTCGCCGCGGATGGCGAAGGCGCTACAAAACTCATCGAAATCAATATCCGCAATGCACGAACCCAGTTGGATGCCTCCAAGGCCGCAAAGGCAATTGCAAACTCTCCGCTTGTAAAAACGGCGTTCTTCGGCGAGGATGCGAACTGGGGACGTATTCTTACAGCCGCAGGGTGCTCCGGGGCGGTTTTCAATCCCAATGAAACCACTATTTCAATCGGTCCCCTTGTCCTTTTTCAAAACGGAACCGCAATCCCGTTCAACGAGGATGATGCTTCAGGCATATTGAAAAATAAGAATATTGAAGTCGTCGTGGATTTTGGCAACGGCGCTTTTTCTGATACTGTATGGACATGCGACCTTTCTCATGGTTATATAGATATCAACGCAAATTACAGAACTTAGGGGTTATGATTTGATTTACAAAGAATTCGGCAAGACAGGCAAGCAGGTTTCCGCACTGGGATTCGGAGGCATGAGATTCCCTTCGAAAGACGGCAAGTATGACTATGAATATTGTACGGAAATGATTCACGAAGCCTCCAGGCTTGGAATAAATTATTTCGACACCGCCCCTTTTTACAATAGCGATCAAAGCGAGATCATTTTCGGGAAGGCATTTGAAAAGATGCCGAATGAATTTTTCGTTTCAACCAAATGCTCCTCGCTGAGCGGAAGCGAACTTCGTGCAAGTCTTGATAAATCATTGGAACGGCTTAAAGTTCCGAAAATAAATTTTTTCCATATCTGGTGCGTCATGAATCTGGATGATTACGAAAAGAGAATGGCTCCCGGCGGTCCTTACAAGGAATTGCTTAAAGCTCGGGAAGAAGGACTGATAGAGCATATCTGCGTATCTACCCATTGCACCGGAGCGGAAATTGCGGAAATAGCTTCACGGCGTCAATTCGACGGCATAACGCTCGGTTACAACATTATCAATTACAAATACAGGCAGGAAGGAATAAAGGCGGCCTTTGCCAACGACACTGCTGTAGTCACAATGAATCCTCTCGGCGGCGGTCTTGTAACAGGCAATCCGGAATATTTTTCATATATAAAGGATACCGACGACAGGGATACTCTTGACGCCGCCATACGCTTCAATGCCTCGCATCGTGAAATAACCGTCGTTCTTACCGGCATGGATTCAATTGAACATATCCAAAGAAATGTATCTTCCGTCGAAATGCCATTGTCCTCAAATTATGTTGTAAAAGCGATTGAAAGGACCGGCAGCCATACGACCGAAACAATGAATACCCTTTGCACCGGATGCAGGTATTGCGAACATTGTCCCGTTGAAATCCCCGTTTCGAAATTCATGCAGGCCTATAATTATAATATTCTTTCAGATGCGAAATCGGTCAAGGCAAACCTCCGGAACCACTGGGGTGTTTCTCAGGAAATTGCCGCAACTTGCATCGAATGCGGACTGTGTGAAGAAAAATGCACCCAGCACCTGCCCATCATCAACAGACTGAAGGAAATAGTCGGCTTTTAGTGCCCTTCCCCGGCATTTCTTTAATTTATTTTAAAGCGGATAAATTAACATCGTTTTAACGTCTATTTAATTTAAACTTAATTCAAACATCTTATGATATCAGTTGATTAATAATCCGTAAAAGCACTTATTGTAAAGTTCGAAATGCTGATTCGGAAAATATGATTGGTAAATTGCCGTGGCTGATATGGTTAAACAATATGATATAATAAACAAAACAATCCTCTGCAAGGCAGGCGGCTTATCATACATATTGAATTCTCCTTTTTTATGATTATAGTTGGCTGACTAATCCGCAAAAACCTCTGCAATCATTATGAAGGGCAATGGAAATTAACGGTTGGCTGCCGTATAAATTTTGCCGGGAAAGGCTTGGTGGACATGACTAGGTTTTCATTCGAAAAAGCACTCGGGGATCTTGAATTCAGTCTGATAAAAATGGGTACATATGTCGAGGAATCCATTGACGGTGCAATATCGGCACTCGTTGATCAGGATGAGGAACTTGCCAGAAAGATAATTGCCGACGACGACATCATAGACGACCTCGAGTCGAATATTGAAAAGATGTGCGTTACGCTTATCGCCAGGCAGCAGCCTATAGCAAGGGATTTAAGGGCAATTACGGCTGTTCTTAAAATTATTACAGACCTCGAGAGAATCGCGGATCATTCGGCGGATATATCCGAACTGACCATCAATATCGGCAAAGCCGATTTCATCACTCCCCTTATCAATATACCCAAGATGGCTATGATGGCTAAAAAAATGACAGATATGGCAATAACGGCATATATTAAAAAAGATTATTCGCTTGCAAAAGAAGTTTGCGCAAGCGACGACTATGTCGACGAGTTGTTCACGAATGTGAAATTCAAGCTCGCCGAATACATGAAGAGCAACCCTGAGTCCATCGACCAGATCATCGATCTGATCATGATCGCGAAATACATAGAAAGAATGGCCGATCATGCTACCAATATCGGCGAATGGGTTGCATATTCCATAACCGGAAACCACGAACACCTTGCACATCTTTACCACAAGGACTCTTTGGAAGGCAACCCGTTTGAAAATAACCCGGCAAAGGATATATTATGATTAAAAAGTTGATCTATGTACTTGAGGATGAGGAGAACATCAGACATCTGATCAGATATAATCTGGAGACTTCCGGTTTCAGGGTCAGATGCTTCGAAACCGGCTCATTGTTGTTCGATGCACTGGATGATGCTGCCTGCGATCTTCTTTTGCTGGACATCATGCTTCCGGATACCGATGGATATGAGGTACTTGCAAAAGTAAGACTCGACAAGCGCTTCATCAATATGCCGGTTATTATGCTGACCGCAAAAAAAGAAGAGCTTGATAAAATCCTCGGACTTGAAATGGGAGCGGACGACTATATTACAAAGCCCTTCAGCGTCCGCGAGATGACATCCAGAATCAAAGCGGTCTTAAGAAGAACCTCAAAAAATCCTGTTGTTGTTGCATCCGTACTTCCCGAAAGAATTGAACATATGGGAATAGAAATATTGACTGCAAGCCATCAGGTTAAGAAAGATGGGAAACGTCTTCCCCTCTCGCTGAAAGAATACCAGCTTCTTGAAATTCTCATGTCCGATCCCGGCAGGGTATTCACACGGGATGTGCTGCTTGATAAGATCTGGGGTTATGAATATATAGGCGAAACAAGAACCGTGGATGTCCATATCCGTTATCTTAGAAGACACCTTGGCGACAATGGACCCTTCTTCAAGTACATTGACACCGTACGGGGACTTGGGTATAAATTCATCGATTCTTCGGAGGTTTCGGATGTTTAAGCGCAGACTCAACTTTTATTATATTGTTCTCATATCAATATCATTGCTGATAACCGGTCTTATCATTGCAGGCATTTCGGAAAAAAACTTCAAAAAGCAAGTGGAATCCGAACTTAGAGCCAATGCAGGTGCGGCTTCATACCTGCTTGAAAATTTTGATACGATTGATTTTGACGCCTTTGCCAACGATTTCAGTAAAAACCTTAATTCATATATAGATATGGACGATCATATCCGCGTAACTGTGATTACATCGGAAGGTGTTGTAGTCGGAGATTCCTTTGCGGATATCGCATCCATGGACAACCATCGTCTTCGACCGGAGATAATCGATGCAGCAAGGACAGGTACCGGTCTGTCGGAAAGAAAAAGCGACACGACGAATATTGATTATATGTATTTTGCGGTTCTTCTTTCTTCGGGCAACATACTGAGGCTTTCCATTTCTCTGGATTATATAAATTCAATATCGTCAACCATTTATCTGTCTACACTGATTGCAATATTGATATCCCTTGTCATCGCTTCGATTATCGGTTACAGACTTTCAAAGTCATTCACTGTTCCCATTTCAAAACTAAGCGAGCATTCCGCGGAAATTTCCAAAGGGAATTACTCGCACAGGATTCCACATTTCCCTCAGAAGGACGAATTGTCCGCATTGATCGAATCCTACAATAAAATGACGGAAGACCTTGAGAGGGCTTTCTCTGAAACATCCGATCGCAACCGCGAGTTAAGCACATTGCTAAATGCCATCAATGACGGCATCATAGCCGTCGGTCATAATTATAAGATACTTTTTGCCAACAGAAGAATCAATTCCTTCCCGGGATTTGAAATGGTTGAATCAGGCGGGAATATCAATCTTGTGAAAAATTCCGCTGTTCTGAACCTTGTCGAGGAAGCCCTCCGGAGCAAGGCTTCAATAAACAAGGAAATAACAACATACACCCTGATGCTTTCATGCAGCGCGTCATATTTCGAACTGGACGACGGACCCGGAGTCATAGTTTCAATTCAGGACATCACACGCATAAAACAGCTGGAAAAAATGCGATATGAATTCGTATCCAATGTAACCCATGAGCTCAATACACCCCTGACTTCAATAAAGGGTTTCATCGAAACACTGAAGGATGGAGCCATAGGCGATTCAAGGACTGCAATGAAATTTCTTAACATCATTGAAATTGAATCGGAGCGTCTCGGAAATCTTATAAACGACATTCTTACCCTTTCAAGCATCGAGAACGAGACGACAACCCCGGTCAGGGATAAGGTAAATATACGCGGGGTGGCCAATGATGCGCTTATCCTTCTCAGTAACAGCATCGCCGAAAAATCATTGAAGATTGATAATATGATAGACGGCAATTTATCTATACTTGCCGACTCAGACCGTATAAAGCAACTTTTCATCAATCTTCTCGATAATGCCGTCAAATATAATATCAACGGCGGCTCAATTTCCCTGAATACTGAAATAAAGGGAGGAATGGTTGAAATACATATAAAGGATACGGGCATAGGAATCGACGGAACCCATCTTCACAGGCTGTTCGAACGATTCTACAGGGTTGACAAGGGGCGTTCGAGGGAGTTGGGGGGGACGGGACTCGGGCTTTCGATAGTCAAGCACATTGCTTTATTATACAATGGCTCGGTATCGGTAAAAAGCGCAGTCGGCGAAGGCTCCGACTTTTGCATAACATTCCCACTTCCCGCCTAGCATGATTAGTGTGGAAACCGATGTTTTTTGAATACAAGCAACAAATCGTTCTTAACTCTTGACGGTCACTAAGGATTTTACGTCAGCCAACTAATGTTATCTTTTATTCTCTGAACTGAATATTACTCCGTCCCAGTTTCTCAAAACAGCCTTGTCTCTTCCGATATACAGCAGATAGTTTGGAAGCAACGGTGTTTTCCCCAGTCCATCGGCGCCGTTGACGATATATGTAGGTATTGCAAGCCCAGAAGTTCTTCCGCGCAACGATTCGATTATTTCCATGCCGCTTTCAAAGGATACCCAGAAATGCGAAGTTCCCCTGACCGTCTTTGGATGGAAAATATAGTAAGGCTTCACTCTGATGGTAAGAAGCGCCTGATTGAGTTTTCTGACAACGAATTTATTGTTGTTGATTCCCCTCAGAAGAACCATCTGATTGCCAAGAGGTATTCCTGCATCAGCAAGCTTTTCGCAGGCGGCCTTTGATTCGCCGCTTATTTCCATCGGGTGGTTGAAATGAGTATTGACGTATACAGGATGATACTTCTTCAATATTGCTACAAGCTCATCCGTTATCCTTTGAGGCAGGGTGACCGGAGTTCTAGAACCGAACCTTATTATTTCCACATGCTCTATTTTTCTTAACTCCTTCAATAACCACTCAATTGTGGAATCACTCAGTAAAAAGGCATCTCCTCCCGTAATCAGCACGTCCCGTATCTCGGCATTATCTTTCACGTATTTTATGGCCTTTGCTATTTTCTCACGTGTTTCGTGCGAATCACATTCCCCTATCATCCGCCTGCGCTGACAGAACCTGCAATACATTCCGCATATGTTTGTAACTTTGATTATCAATCTGTCCGGATATCTTCTTGTTATCAGCTCGACGGGAGACCACCCCTCCTCATCCATCGGGTCAAGTTCACCCTTTTCATTGAGCTCCTTGATTGAGGGAATAGCCTGGCGTTTTATGGGGCAAATATCATTTCCCGGATCTATCAGGGATAAATAATATGGAGACACCGCAAACCTGTATATTTCCCCTACTTTTTTTATCTTCATTATTTCCTCGGTATCCAGATCAAGTATAGTACCGATTGACTCTTCATCCGTGAACCTGTTCTTCATCTGCCACTTATAGTCATCCCATTGCTCCCTGGTCGCCCCAAGATACTTCATTATCTTATTCCTCTGCTTTTCAATCCTATCAGAATCCATTAAGCCGGTTTTGATTTCATCCTTTATTTTACTGTATTCTGAAATACTTTTTTTCAAATATTCAAACCTGTCCCCCATCTGCCTGTTTCCCGAACCTATCTTTCCTTCTATCATGAGACATTTCCTCCTTGTTTTTGAAGTGTAAAAATTAAATCAAATGAATGAATATTGAAATAGATGCCAAAAAACATATCCCCATGCTTTAAAAAATATTGTTGATCAATATAAAAGACTGACAGCCGTATCGTGATTTATGTTTTACCAATACTATTTTATCATAAACAACCTACTGTTTCCAGCTTGAAAATAGTATATGAGACTAAAAAAAGGCGGCTCAAAACCGCCTTCTTTTAATTTTTTCCGTATGGTCAGTTAACAGTATATACAAACCCTTCGGAATCATGGTCGACTCTGATCCGGTCTCCGTCCTTAAGCTCATTCCTTATGTATTTCTCCGATAAAACATCCTCTATAAACTTTTGTACGCCTCTTCTCAAAGGCCTGGCTCCGAATTTTTCATCATATTCCGAATCCAATATGAATTCGATTGCACTTTCCGAAACCTCAAGGCTTATGTTCTTTTCCTTTATCTCGTCAACGAACTGGCCGATCATCAGATGGATTATTTCCATCAGATCCTTTCTGTTTAAGCTTGTAAATACAACCGTTTCATCAACCCTGTTCAGGAACTCGGGTCTGAATGTTTCCTTGAGCGACTGCATGACGCCTTCCTCAAGCTTGGAATAGTCATCCTCTCCGAATCCAAAGGACCTTCCTTTATAAGATGTCCCGGAATTCGATGTCATTATCACTATGGAGTTCTCAAAGCTGACAACCCTGCCATGACTGTCGGTCAGCCTTCCATCCTCGAGTATCTGCAAGAGCATATTAAAAACATCGGGATGCGCCTTTTCAATTTCGTCAAACAATATGACGCTGTATGGATTGCGGCGAACTTTTTCGGTAAGCTGTCCGCCTTCATCATAACCGATGTAACCCGGAGGCGACCCTATCAGTTTTGAAACTGTATGTCTTTCCATGTATTCGCTCATGTCAAGCCTGATTATGGCTTCCTCCGATTCGAACAGCTCTATTGCAAGTGCTTTTACAAGCTCAGTTTTTCCCACACCCGTTGGACCGACGAATACAAAGGACGACGGGCGTTTCCTTGGCCTGATTCCCGAACGGTTTCGTCTTATTGCCTTCGAAACTGAGCTGATCGCACTTTTTTGTGAAATTATACGCTTTGCAAGTCTTTCCTCAAGGTTCAGCAGTTTCTCAGCTTCTATTTCCGTGATTCTCTGAACAGGAATCTTGGTCCAGTTTTCAATTACGGAAGCTATGTCCTCGAAAGTGACTTCATTGGGTTTTGCAAGCTCCTCTAAACCGGTTATGTCCTCTACAAGCTGGCATTCCCTGACCTTTAGGTCTGCGGCTTTCTTATATTCATCTATCGAGTCCTCGGATATTGCAATTTCTTTATTAGTCCTTACCTCGTCAAGCTCATTTTTCAACAGCTGGAGTTTTACAAGAACTTCATTTGCAAGGTTTACCTTTGCCCCTGCTTCATCGATGACATCAATCGCCTTGTCCGGCAGGAACCGGTCGTTGATGTATCTTTCCGAAAGAATCGCAGACTGCTTTATTATTTCGTCAGTGTAGTAGACATTATGATGCTTCTCGTAATATGACTTTATGCCATGCAGTATCTCTATGGTTTCATCAACAGACGGCTCATCGACCAGTATGGGCTGGAATCTTCTTTCCAGTGCG
>JAWOIG010000010.1:0-2945 GCA_046484775.1 Clostridia bacterium
AAATCCCGAGACGGGCTCGGCGAACATGGTTACAAGCGTAATCGCCAACTACAGGTCCCTTGACACCCTCGGAGAAGTCACCGTGCTGTTCCTCGCAGCCGTTGGCGTAAGCCTTCTGACGTCAGGACGGGGCAAACGCAAAAACATGGGTAACGGCGGATTCATACTCATGACGGCATCGCGCATCCTCTTCCCGGTCATGCTGATAACCGGCATCTACATATTCACCCACGGCCATCTTTCTCCGGGGGGAGGTTTCCCCGGGGGCAGCATGATCGCGTCCTCATTCCTCCTTCTATATATGGCCGACGACGGGTTCAGGCTTAAGCTGGGAGGTTTCAAGGCGGCCGAAGGAACCGCAGGCGCACTATATGTTCTGATCGGGCTCGCGGGACTTCTGGCGGGCGGATACTTTCTTTTCAATTTCCTGCCTACGGGTACGGTTGGCAATCTGGTCAGCGCCGGAATCATTCCTGTCATATATGTGTTGATCGGCCTCAAGGTAGGCTCTGAGATAACTGGTATCGTCGCCGATATGATTGAAGAGGAGGTGGAGGCATGATAAGGCTTGCTTCCCTGCTGCTGATTCTCATTGGCCTGTACGGCATATTTTCAACGAGAAACATCATAAAGATTCTTATAGGGATCAACATTATGGAGCTGGGCGTCAACATATTCATCATAACGGTAGGATTCGTAAAGGACGGTCTTGCGCCGATACTTTCGGCGGACTCAGTGAGTTCCGCGCTTAATTACGTCGATCCCCTGGCTCAGGCCCTGGTGCTGACATCAATAGTCATCGGACTCGGGATAACAGCCCTGGGACTGGTATTCGCAAGAAAAATACATGCCAGGTATGGAACATACGACCTGAATAAAGCAGGGGGTGGCGAATGATGCTTAATCCCATACTGACCATAGCGATTCCCCTGGGTCTCGCGTTTTTATCCGTAATATTGAAGAGAAAACGCAGGTGGATTCTTCTGGCCGCCGCCTTCGCGAACGTCGTGATGCTGTTCTTCCTGGATAAAGGCGAGGTTGTGATCGGAGGTTTCAGAGCGCCTTTTGGCATAAACCTGGTTCTTGACGCCTATGCCTTGACCGGAATGGCCGTCGCAGGGGTTCTGTTCCTTGCCGCGGCGCTGGTGTCGCGCGATAAGGCGGAAAGGTTTTCCACTGTTCTTCTTGCCGCACTGGCGGGCATCAACGGAATGCTGCTGACCGGCGACCTGTTCAATCTTTTTGTTTTCATGGAAATCACGGCCATATCGGCTTATCTGCTCAGTTCAGCCGGCAAAAGGCCGGAACACTCATTCAACTATCTTGTGCTTGGTTCGGTCGGATCCGTATTTTATCTTCTCGGCCTGATATTGCTTTATTCAATGACGGGTACTCTGAACATGGCGGAAATGTCCGCGGCGGCCGGGTCAATGGAGCCGGCGGCGCTTGCAGTCCCGTTGTTTCTGATTTTCACGGGCATCGCCGTCGAGGCAAAGCTGATTCCCGCAGGAGGCTGGGTCAGGGGCGTGCTTGGAAACTCCGACAGCCTTACAGGGGCTTTGTTCGCTTCCGTTTATTCCGGGGCAGCGCTTTTTGTCTTCGGCAGGATTTTCGCCGATGTGCTCCCGGTTGAAGGAGCGGCGCAGACCATTTTGATTCTGATCGGGCTTCTGACGTTCGCATTCGGCGAGGCGGCTGCATTCAGGCAGACATCGATAAGAAGAATACTGCTCTATTCAAGCATCGGGCAGTCGGGTCTTGCGGCAATGCTGTTTGCAACCGGATTGATTTTCCCGGCCGTGCTCGTAATCATAAGTAATTCCATTTCGAAATTCGTGATGTTCACGACAGCAGGGAAGATAACGGAAATCCATGGGACGGACGATTACAGGGAACTCGGGGGCGTGTTCCACGGAAACAGGCTTGTGGGAGCAGCCTTCACGATATCGGCGCTGTCGCTGGCCGGAATTCCGCTGCTGTTCGGATTTTATGCCAAGCTCAATGTTCTTGCGGCATACTTCGACGGCCGGAATTACTTCATGCCTGCGGTGATACTGATTCTGGCTGTGGTGGAAGGAGCATATTTCATCAGGCTTCTCATCAGGCTGTGGACACCCGGGAGGGAAGGCGAGGAACCGGACGCCGCAGGCGCGGTAAAAGGAATCGGACTTTTCAAACCGGTCGGAGCCGCGGTCGTTTTCATTCTGTCGATGGCCATACTCGCAGCCGGGTTGTTTCCCGATCATACGGGGAATTTTATTTCTTCTGACGGCGGATTGCCTGGAGGGGATGCGCCTTCCATCAATCTTTCGCTTTCAAAGGGAGGGAAATGATGAGTATAGCTGTTTTTCTGGCAATCCTGATAATTATGGCGGCGGCATCGTTTTTTGCGACTGCAGTCAATAAAAAGGCCGGGGGGTTTGCTACCGTAGCGGTTTCGCTGTTCGCGCTCGCAGTGATCCTTTCAATGAAAGGATCCGTCGGCAAGGAACAGTCATTCATGTATCTTAACTTCAGCATAACGACCGTCGGCTGGTATTTCTCGGTCGTCATGCTGACGGCATATTCAATGACATCATTCTTCAATCCCTTCTGGATGAAGAAGATGATTTATCCCGCGGGATATAATTTCCTGTACCTGATTTCGATGGCCGGAACCATAGGAATGTTCTTGGCGGGCGATTTCATAACGCTGTTCATATTCTGGGAAACGGTCGTATGGGCCTCGGCATTCATAATACAGCAGGGCAAATCAAGAAAAGCTTCCTATGTATATTATGTACTGAGCGCAATCGGATCCATGGCGACCCTGTTTGCGATAATGCTTGCCTACAGCGTCTCGGGAACCTTCGTCATCAAGGATGCCTTCGCAGGGCTTGCAGGATCCCCAGGCACAGCGGTCGTCGTATTCCTTGCATTCATCCTGTCGGGGCTTTCGAAGATGG
>JAWOIG010000099.1:0-5559 GCA_046484775.1 Clostridia bacterium
GGCCGGTAAGCTTGGCCAGCAGCTTCCTTGTGTTTCTTTCCGTCGGAAACAGTGCTTCCGGCAGGAACGCCTTTATCATCCTGATGCCGTTCGAGCGGGCTCCCTCCACCGAAACCGAACCCGATATTCCGACTATCCTTCGTATCCTTCCCGGCATCGTAATTGCCGCAAGTTGTGCAAGGTAACATCCATATGATACCCCGACGGCATCCGCGGTTTCAATTCCCAGTCCGTCCATCAGTTCGGTCAGCCATATGGTTTGGTCAAAACCCCTCCCGTATCCGGGACCCGGGACGCTTTTACCCGCTCCTCCCATTGCATCGACCGCCGTAATCCAAAACCGCTTCGACAGCTCCGCAGCATTGTAAATCCACATCAGCGCCGAATTATCCCCGACTCCGTGAAATAAAAGCAGCGCAGGATTTTGTTTTTCACCCGCCTGTATGACGTGCGTCGTCCCGTACTGCGTTGCGACATCCGCTTGCTTAAAATCAATCTCCCAGGCGCTCAGCAGCCGGTCGTATGACTCAAGTACTTCATTCCTTCCCTTTTCCGATTTGAACACTTTCATTTAAATCCGCCTTTCCGCGGTCAATCCCGCCAATTCTTTCTTCCATGCCATTTCATCCACACCCAGTCCGGCCATCCCGAAAGCAAGCATCCCCTCGATCAGGTCTATGCGGTCATGCCGCTTGTCCTCGTATCCGCGGCCCGCCATCATGCCGGTGAAACTGAACAAATTCGCTGCATAAACCGTCCAGAATGAGTTTGCGCCGGATGCTGCGTCAGTGCATTTCATCGACCCTTCCTCCATTCCCGAAGCGATGATTTTTTCCAGGTTTTCCCTGTGCTCCGCGGATACTGCGAGCCCCTTTCCCCATTCTTCCGGCCCAAAGACCGCATATGCGTCAAAAGGCATCCGCATCGCGAACCGGATAAGCCTTGGATCGCCAAGCGTCATGCCGAATATGCCGGCGGAATATTTTACGAGTTTTCCCACCGGGTTCATGTTTTCACTGGCTTTATAAAATGTCCTGCTGAAATCCGCGGCTTTTTCAGCCGCCATATCAAAGAGTTCCCTGAACAAGTCGTTCTTTGTCTTGTAATAATAATAAACGAGGCCTTTCGCGACCCCGGCGTTGCCGGCCACTTCGTCCATGTCCGTTCCGTTGTATCCAAATCGCACATACAGGCTGAGCGCGGCGTCAAGTATCCGTTCCTTTTTATCTTTCCTGATCTTTTCATTTTGCTCTTTTGTCCTGGGCATTTTTAGTTTCTCCATTTAACACTGACTTTTAAGTCAATTATAAACCGCACTACATCCGAATGCAAATAAAAATGCCCGGGCTTTCGTCCGGGCATTTTGTTCTTTTATCAGCAGCTTATATGAGTTCTTTTTTCAGAGCCTCTATCTCGCTTTCGCTCAAATCCGTCTTTTCCGTTATTCCTCTCTTGAAATCGAGCAGATTGCGAAGCCTTTCATGAACTTGCTTTGAAAGCGGATATTTCCGGGCGAAGAATATCGTAACAACCAGAAGAACCACAGGAATCGCAAAGACGATTATCCTGAGCGCGGCTATCAATGATTCAGGCTGCTCGAACAGGACCTCTTTCCCGTCCACGGTTTCAGGCTTGATATATCCGGAGATATTCAGAATCTGGGAAACGATGAATATTCCGAATGCGCTTGACGATTTTCTCACAAATGTCATTATTCCGCTGAACGACCCGCTTTTTCTTTCGCCGAAATACAGCTCGCCTACATCTGTGACATCGGGGAACATGGTCCACGGCATGACGACGCATCCGCACAGGCCCATGCCTATGATTCCCGCCACCACATATATCGTCCAGGACGGCCATGTCACGGCATAGAACCCGAGAAGCGCGGCTCCGACTATCCATACGGATGCGCTCAGAATGAAAGTCCTGGCTTTTCCGATGCGGTTCGCCAGCATGACGACCAACGGGAGAAACGCTATCTGCACTATCAGCATCGTTCCAAGCACGAACTCAAGCTCACCCGGCCTTCCAAGGAAGTATTTCATATAATATGCGAATATCGACGATATGACGTCCATCGAGAAGAACGCCAGCATATATATGATGATCAGAAGCCTGAACGAGCGTATTTTGAACGGCGCGATGAAAGTCCGAAATGAAAACTTGGATTTTTCAGGCGTCATCGGGGCGCGTTCCCTGCATATGAAGAAAATCAGGAACAAGGGTATTGCGAAGAATACGCCGAACACTATTCCAAGAAGCATGTATCCTGTCTCGACGGATGCCGCCGCCTTGACTATCTGCATGGGCAGCACCGCGCAAAGCAGGGAAGACACCTGCGAAAAGAACAGCCTTGTTCCGTTGACTATCGTCCTTCCCTCGTATTCCATGCTGACCTCGCTGCTCATGGATGAGTAAGGGACCATTATCACCGTCGATATCGTCGAATAGAACAGATATGCAAACAGGACATATGCGAACGTCGCGGCCTGCGATCCGAAGGAAACCGGCCACCACAGCATTACGAAGGCAATTATTATTCCGAACGACCCCGCCAGCAGGTAAGGACGCCTCCTGCCGAATTTCGACTTGGTGTTGTCCGTAATGACTCCCATGAGGGGATCGGAGACCGCGTCCCATATCCTGCTTATCAGCACTATGGTGCCTGCAAGACCGGGATTCAGCTTCACGACATCCGTCAGGAAGATCAGGTAGAAGAAGTTTATTACAAGCTGCCCGCCTCCGCCGAATATATCGCCCATGCCGAAAACCGCTATCTCCCCCTTGGTGAGCCTCTTCATTTTGGTCAATTTTCCCATATCAATCCCCTTTCCGTCAGCCGATTTTCCTTACCATGTTATAGAAATCAAGATATAGCCGCTCTCCGCCGAATTCGAAGGTCATCGTGCTCTTCTCCCTGTCATTGAATGCATACGGCGAGTCATGCCTTGCGTAATCCGTGTCCACCGTGGTCCCGTTGACCTTGAACTCCCCGGCGAACTCAACCTCCAGCACCTTCCCGTTCGATTCATATGTAAGTATGCCTCCTTCATATGAAACCGCATTGCCCTTGATCCTGTCGATGAAATCGCCGAATGTGCCCTCAGCAGTTTCAGTTCCTATTTCGAAAATCCAGTAGCTGTCCCTTCCATCCTGAATAAGGTCGTCTGCGCTGCCCTCGGCATAATGAAGGTCGTTCCGTGCCGTGAATGCGATATACTTGCCTTCAAGTCTTCCGAATGCGTATTTTCCTTCAATTACAACTTCGTCCAGCAGCTGCGAAGGGAAGTAGGCATGCGTATATCCGACCAGTGATTTCTCCATGAAGCCCTTCTTGTCCGGAATCCTATATATGCTGAGGTTGATGCTCTCATCCTGAACCGAATGCGGCATCCTGCCGTTCCCGACCCAGTATCCGGGGGATCCGCTCAAAGCCCCGCGGTCCGACAGGGGTCTTGCAGGATGGCTGTTGAAAATACTGACTTCATTCGAAAGCGTGGCTCCCCATGGATGCTGCTGATCGCCGTAATCGCCCGGATGATGGCTTTGCGCTGTCGCAAGCATATAGTCGGGAGTCCTGTATGTATATGTATCCGCACGTTGTATCGCCACTCCGTTGGTCACGGGATTCAATACCTTTGAGACAAGCGGCAGCAGATTCAGTTTTTTCAGCAATGTAATGTTGATCAGTTTGAAATCATTAAGGAATTCATTTGAGAACATGTTGTGGTCGTCGATGTATTTTATAGAGTTGGCTATTACACTGCTGTTTGTGAATGCTTCCATTGACCACTGCATCATTATCTGGCCCGTGTCCGGGCCTACCAGTCCCTTTTCAGCCAGCTCGCCGACATCAAGACCGTTGCTGGCTTTAATAACCGCCGTATCCATGTCCCTGCCGATGAGTCTGATGACCCCGGGCACTTCATAATTTTTCATATAGATGAAGCATAGGTCCATTCCTATCCTTCCAACGGGATCAACCGGGAAACCCCATACATCCTGGATGACGGCTTTCATGGAATTCCCCGCCTCGCCGCTTTTCCTGTTCCTTTCGTAAGCCCTTCCGCTTGTGCTGATGAAAGTTCCGTTGTAGGACTGCGTCGCTACGTCATAAAGCAGCAAATCCATTATGGCGGTTGCCTTTGACACTATTTCATCATCCCGGGCGAACTCGATCAGGTTGGCAAGCGGAGCAATGTCCTCTACATAATAAACGCTTGAGTACCATTCGGTGAATCCATAAAGCCAGCGCTGCTCCAGCCATATGAGTATGCGCTCTCTTGCAATCTCCATGTGCTCGGCGCCTGTCCTGCCGTCGTTTGTGAATATCTCATCCGGATAATACTGTCCCGCCAGATACTCCGATGCGGCAAAAAGAATCTGGTGGTTCTCCGACCAGAAGCACATGCTGTCCTCCCCGGGCTGGTCCATCCAGTACCGAAAGCCCAGCATCGATGCCTTTATCCTTTCCATTGCCGCGGTATCGACCTTATCCGCATGCACATATATGATTCTCAGCAATGACTGGAAGCGGAAGTCGGCGCAATCATACCTTCCGTCTATATAATCGCAGGCGCCCGTCACATCACTCCAGTTTTCAACCAAAATCCCGTTTTCAAGCTGCCAAAGCACTTTCTCAGGATTCATCGGGATTTCTTCCTCCGGCCTTGCGCTTATTTTTTCAATCTTTCCGTTTCTGTTGATGTCTGCATAAACGGATACGCCGGCCGCAGCCAATATTACTATGATTATGCCAATTATCCACATAATCCTTCTCCCCTTTTTCTTTTTATATCCCTTCACTTTTTTCTCCTTTTGCCTTGCTGTATATGAAATTAACCGCTTCCAGTACCCTGACCGCCTCGCTTCCCGGACAGAGATGCTCCTTGCCCGACAATATCGAATCCCTGAAATCCCTCAGGCTTTTCTGAACCGCATGAACCGCGGGCCTGCCGTATCCGTACTTAGGCGGCCTGGCCCCGTAGAATTTCACCCCCGAGCTTTTCAGCTTGGTATATACTCCGTATCCATTTTCACCGAACACCTCAAGCCTTATTTCCTTTTCCACGGGAACCGCCATCGTGCAGGTGAACTGGACGGGAGTTCCGTTTTCCAGAACGATTTCCGCCGAACAGAAATCCTCCACTTCGGTTTCCCTGAACTTCAGCTGCCTGCATACGGCTTCCGCGCTTTTGACGCCGCAGCCGGTCATCCAAAGAATTATATCCAGCAGGTGGGAACCCTGGGTTATGAGGGTGCCGCCCCCGCTCTTCTCCAAGGAAGCGTGCCACGGGGATTTTGTGAAATAGCTTTCATCGCGGCTCCATGGCATGAGACACCTTATGAAAAGAATCCGCCCCAGGTCGCCGTTCATAACAGCTTTGGCGAGCCTGTGGCAGTTCGCATCGTACCTGTACTGGTAGTTCACTGCGATCTTCAGTCCGCTTTCTTCTGCCAGCGCGTTTATTTCAAGCGCATCCTCTGGTTTGATCGTAATCGGCTTCTCGCATAAAATGTGCTTGCAGTGTTCCAATGCCTTTTTCATGACGGGAT
>JAWOIG010000176.1:0-2553 GCA_046484775.1 Clostridia bacterium
GGCTTCCCTTGTGAACATATTATTGCGGTTCCACCACACAATCAGGATGGCAGCAATAATCAGCATGTACGTATCGTAGGGTTGCGCATCAGGAAAGATCGGATTCATGAGCGAGAAATGGAAGAATGCAGACAGCAGGATGCTGCCTCGCGACCTGTTGAACAGTGCCGTTGCAATGATGCTGATCGCCAGACATCCGGCAAAGAATGCCGTGAATGACCACTCGCTCTGCTGGGTTCCGCTTAACAGGAATGCAGGCATATGCCACAGCCCCCATATGGCGCCAAGAATCAGCCCGGCCCAGATGGGGGCGAACTTTCTTTGCAGAAGGGGCAGCGCGAGACCCCGCCAGCCGAATTCCTCGATCGGGCCTTTGATGGCGGCAAGGGTCAAGGCCACGAGCAAAGCCTGAAAGGACGTAAATGGGAAAGGTTCAGTTAGAAAGTTCCCTCTATGCGCCGAACCGCCAATAAAGATCAATGGCATGCCAATGATTAAAAAGGCATACCAGGCCACGCTGCAGCGCCAGAGCAATGCCCGTCCGAGGAAACGCCGCAGGCCGGTGAAGCCATCGTTGCGGGCAACAAGAATAAACGCTGCGATTGCAGGCGCGTAAACGGCCAGGAAAAAAAGCGGATGGTTGCCAGTGAGTTGGCCAAATACTGTTCCCATAAGTTCCGGGAGAAAGATGTACAGTCCAAGGATACCCCCAGGCCATGCCGAACGAAATCAGCAGAAAGGGAGTAAAAGAACGGAATTGTATCCGGTATGCTTCACGAACCAGGGTGATTATTTCAAATATTGTTCCTTTTCGGGTTAAGTGTTTAATTTATTTACAGCCAAACAGCCCAGTCGCCGAAGTTAAATATTCCTCTACCATGAACCAGGTTGCCCTCATCCTTCAGGTGCCTGAAAGCCTCAACCATTCTGCCCAGAATCTCTGGCTGAATATTCAATGAGTGGTGTGCCGGCAGCACATGTTTCACCGGCAGTGCCGATACCCGCTCCAGCGAGTTGAGATATGCCTTTGGATCGGTGGATGGAAAGTACGCAAACAAAGTGTCTTTATAAACCAAATCACCGGTAAAAAGATAACGGCGTTCCTTTTTCCAAAAACAAATATGGCCTGGCGAATGACCTGGGGTATGCACTACTTGAACAAAGCGGTCTCCAATATTGATAGTATCATTATCCTTTAGCACTCTTGTTGGCTTACCCTGAAAGAATTCATATTTGTTCACATCATAACCTTCCGGCAGATCACAACGGTCAACGACCATGCTTTTAATCTGGTCAATTGTCAGGGGAAATTCTCCGTTAAGCCAGTTCAGTTCATCCACATGAGTGTAAAAATCCGGAAAGAATTTATGGCCGCCAATATGATCCCAGTGAATGTGGGTGCTTACTGCGACAACCGGCTTGTCAGTAAGTTCCATCACTTGATCATGAATATTTCCGATTCCAAGGCCGGTATCAATCAGTAAGCTGTATTCCGAGCCATTCAAGAGATAGCAATGCGTTTCCTCCCAGTGGCGGTATTCACTTATGATATAGGTATTTTCATCAAATTGATCTATTGTAAACCAACGGTCCATATGCTTTTCAATTCCCTTGTTCTTCAACCAAATTGTGTGAGTTGATTTTTAGTGTCGATGTGCGGTGGTTTTCTAACTTCCGTCCATCTTGCAATGGATAATATGTTTGAGCACCGGCGCCGAGAAGCTGCTTCGTTTAGGAATCTGCACAAACAATCCCTATTTGTCAGATATTAATTAATTGTGTTGCACAAAAATCAAGTCATCTGTATCAAAACCACGCGACTCGGACATTTCAATAAATTTTTCAACAACTTCTCTTCCTACTGAAGGTGTCCGAGACAACAACCACAAGTATTTTGTGCTTGGGCCGGAGACAAAAGCATATTGATAGTTTTCATGATCCAACTCAAAAATCACATAGGACCCATAAAACGGACCGAAGAATGAAACTTTAAGATAGCCCTCTGAATCGCTGTTCACAAAATAGGCCTTGCCCTCAGCCTCTTTCCACTCATTTTCAGATTCAGAAAAGCCACGGTTAAGAACCGAAACACCACCGTCCTCTCTCAATCTGTATTCAGCAGTAACCTGGCTCAAACCTTTTTCAAATGAATGATCCAATCGTGCAACTTCGTACCATTTGCCAAAATATCTCTCCAGCTCAAATCCGGTAACCGGCTGGACAGAATCTGGCATTCCCAAGCATCCATGAAGGAAAAATAAACTGATCAGAAAGAATGTTGTTTTCAAAGCGCTTTCCTGACTCCAGAATTATGAGCTTTTATCAAAAGTCCCGCCTACAATTCGACATGTTGTAGGCCTCAGTCCAGAACAAATCGACCATATCAGGTTTTGAATAAGATGGGTATCCTTTATAAATTTGGTCTTGGAAAAGTTCTGGTATTGGATAATTAAGGTTGAGCAGGAAAAAAATGGCAATGCCTGGGTCAGAGGCAAATGGAAGGTAACGGAATGCATCCCTTCCCCCAGATGCTGTGTGGTCGAATCCTGTAAC
>JAWOIG010000031.1:0-5517 GCA_046484775.1 Clostridia bacterium
AGTTGTTCCGTTTCAGGATCGAACCGGTAAAGCCCCGCATTCACATATGTTCCGAAATATACCCTTCCGTCGCTTGCCACGGCGACGCCCCAGGACCCGGTAGCCCCCGGTGCATCCTGCGAAAAGATTATCTTTTCACTGTCCAGGTTGATGATAATGAATGTGGCGCACCCACCTTCAGCCAGAACACCATAAACTCTGTTTTCGCCCTTGTAAACAGAATAACAAATGCCCTGCATTATTGTCTTCTTTATATTGATCGGGGTTTTTTCAAATTCCATAATGCCATCCTTCGGTTTGCAATGCTCTTATTGTTCTTTTCCATGACAACAAGCCGCCTGAATTTTCCAGCATTTCCATTGTTTCAATCGTTCCGTGCGCCTGTTACCTTTGGACGCGGCCCGAGCCGTCGCCCTTCACTAGAGTTTCCACATCCTTTACGGCAACGCGGTTGAAATCGCCGGAAATCGTATGCTTGAGACAGCTTGCCGCAACCGCGAATTCCAGGGCTTCTTTCGGATCCGTATATGTCCTGAGGCCGTATATCAGTCCTCCCGCGAAGGAATCCCCGCCTCCGACCCTGTCAATGATATGCGTCATTTCATACTTCGAACTAAGATAGAACCGCTTTCCGTCGTTCAGGCATGCCCTCCAGCCGTTGCTGTCGGCGCTTTCGCTTTCACGGAGAGTCACCGCCATGTATTCAAGGTTCGGATATTCGGCCAGCACCCTGTTTGTCAGATCCTCGTACTTCCCTATGTCGAGACGCCCTCCATGAACATCTGCGTCAATCCCGATGCCCAGTGCTTTCTGGCAGTCTTCTTCATTCGCTATGCCCACATTGACATGCCTGACGATTTCCGGCATGACCTCAGTGGCTTTCCTTCCGTATTTCCACAGTTTGTTCCTGAAATTGAAATCGCATGATACTTTTATTCCCCGGTCATATGCCGCCTTGACGGAATCAATGGCAAGCTTTCCGGCTGTTGCACTGATGGCCGGTGTAATCCCGGTGATGTGGAACCAGT
Source organism: Clostridia bacterium (assembly GCA_046484775.1). Lineage (GTDB taxonomy): Bacteria > Bacillota > Clostridia > DUPQ01 > DUPQ01 > JAFGQE01. The sequence continues at coordinate 1,029 of JAWOIG010000031.1, forward strand.
CCGCATCTATAAAAACAGCATTCCAGTCAAAATACGCCGGGTCGGCGATAGAAATCGACGAACCGGACCTGTCGTAAATAACTTTGGAAGGACGCTGGACCGAGCCGGCCTCGAGATAATAAATGCCAAGGCGCCCCGGGCCTCTCTTGATAAGCGAGACATCGACCCCGAATCCCCTCAATTCCCTTATGCAGGCATCAGCAATGTCATTGTCCGGCAGTACGGTAACAAATGCGGCATCCATGCCGAAATTTGCCAGCGATACGGCAACATTGGCCTCGCCTCCTCCGAATGTCGCCTCGAATAGCTGGCTCTGCATGAACTTTTCCCTTCCGGGAGCCTTGAGTCTCAGCATTATTTCACCGAATGTTATTACCTTCGCCACTTCATTCACCCCTCGCTTCATTGATCCTTGCAATGAACTCCCTTGCAGTCCTTGTTATCAAGGCATAGTCCCCGGTTCCGGCTCCTTTTGTCAAACTGCTTCCGGCCCCGACGGCAACCGCGCCCGCCTTTATCCATTCCCCGACGTTTTCAACCGTCACTCCCCCCGTAGGCATCATCTGGGCCTGAGGCAGCGGACCCCTGACGGCTTTGATGATCGATGGTCCGAAGAGTTCTCCGGGGAATATCTTGATTATGTCCGCCCCGGCTTCCATCGCCTCGATGATTTCCCTTATGGTCATCGCACCAGGCATGCTGGGCACCTGGTATCTGTTGCACAGCCTTACCGTATCCGGGTTGAAATGAGGACTGACGATATATTGGGCTCCCGATAATATTGCTATCCTGGCTGTCTCCGGGTCCAGCACCGTACCCGCTCCGATGATTATCTCCCCTGAATCATACCGCGACGCCAGTTCCTCGATTATCTTGTGCGCGCCAGGAACAGTGAATGTTATTTCAATCGCGGCTACCCCGCCTTCTACGCACGCATCCAAAATATGAAATGCCTTTTCAGCCGATTCCGCCCTGACTACTGCGACAAGCCCTTTATTCTTGATTCTGGTTACCAATTCCTGTCTGCTCATGATATCTTCCTTTCAAACATTATATTTCAAAAAATTCCGCTTCCAGCATTGCGCAAAGCGCATGGTAGACCGGCAGATGAAACTCCTGCACCCTGTATGTCTCCTCAGCCGGAACCTTTATTACGGCGGAACACAAACCGTTCAGCATCCCTCCGTCTCTTCCCGTAAGCCCGATGCTTTTCATTCCGAACGCATTCGCAACCCTGACCGCATTCACTATGTTCCTGGAATTTCCCGATGTCGTTATGCCGATCAACACGTTGTTCTTACCCCTGTATCCATACACCTGCTGTGCAAAAGCCATGTCCGGCGCCACGTCGTTCGAATAAGCCGTGGCAATCGACGTCTGGCTTACAAGCGATATCGCCGGAAGCGCGCCCTGCATTTTCCCATATAGGTTTTCATCCTCAAGCATGCGTTTATGTTCGACGGGAAGCGGCCGCTTTTTCATAAATCCCTTCATCAGCTCCCCTACGATGTGCTCGCTGTCTGCTGCGCTTCCCCCGTTTCCGCATATAAGCGCCATCCCCCCGTTTGCGTAGCATCCGGACAGTATATCGAATGCTTTCATTATATCCCCGGTACATGCTGCAAGCGCCGGATTGTCCCTCAATGTTTTTTCAAGAATGTTTTTTGCTTCACTGTTCATTGTTTACCGCCTTTCGCCATCTCATAAGCCGCTATGGAAAGGGCTTCAAGATCCCCTATCCTCTCCCCGAGCCCGGCCGGAACAACCCTGCATACTTTTTGTGCATGTGTCAGGGCTTCCTTTTTTATCACTTTTTCGGCATGTGGCCAAAGCAAATCCGTGCTTCTTGCAAATATGCTTCCTATCGCTATGACCTCGGGATTCAGAATGTCAATGAAAATGGAAAGTGCTTTACCCAGGTATCTTCCGCTGATCTCATATATTTCCATCGCCAGTTCATCGCCCGCTTCCGCTGCGTCCCCGACAATCTTTGCCGTCAGTCCCTCGATATCTTCGATTCCATTGCAAAAGGAAACTTTTTCACCCATCTGAAGTCTCTCAAGAACCTTGGTCCCGGCGAGCTGGACTATTCCCCCGCCGCTGCAAAACCCTTCGCATGATCCCTCCTTGCCGAAACCTACGGGCCCGTGGTCCGCAAGCCTGACATGCCCTACCTCGCCCGCCATGTCATTTGTCCCGCTGTAAAGGCGGCCGTCAAGTATCAGTCCTGCGCCGAATCCCGTGCCGAATGTTATGAACATCACATTAGAGCAACCGCGGCCGGCTCCGAAAAGCCATTCGGCGAGCGCGCCGGCATTTGCATCATTCTGAAGCTTGCTTCTTATTCCAAGTCTTTTTTCAAATATGTCAACTATGTGTATATCATCCCACCCGATGAGATTCGGCGGTGAAAGTATTATTCCGTTCCTGCTGTCTATGGGCCCTCCGCAGTTTATTCCGATGCAGGCGATGTCATCCTTCGAAAGCCCGTGCCTTGATATTATTTCTTCAGTCTCCCTGCATAATCTGTCAATGATTGCACCGGGACTGCCTTCGGTTGTAAATTTTATTTTATCAAGAATCATGGGCTCCGCCGAAACCGGGTTGCCCTTGTCTGCCAAACCAAGTACAACCGCGCATTTTGTGCCGCCGATATCTATTCCAATAAGATGCATTTCCGCCTCCGTCAAATCAAAATTAATATATATTATAGCATTATGGCTGTCAACAATACGGCTTTTGTCCTGCCTGCTTCTTCCATTCGTCAACCATCGCCAGCGTATTCGCCCATGGCCAGTGCTGCCGTATGCTGTTCGTAACCCCCAGTATGAATCCTTCGTCTTCAAAAGTTTCCATTGCATCCCGGACCGCTTTCCTTGCAGGTTCCTCATTGCCGGCGCCAAGATGAACAGGACTGCTGACCCCCGTCCATACAGTTGATTTTTTTGACAATGCTACCTTAATATCATTATTCGAGCAGTCGCTGAGCTCCGGCTCAAACCCTTCCACGCAATCGAATCCGATGTCTGCTATCTCACCAAGCAAAGGCTTCATGCCGGTAACCACGCGGTAGTATATCGCTCTTTTACGCCTTTTCGCTTCAATGATTTCCTTTTTAGCCAAAGGCGCCGCAATGTTTTTAAACACGGATGGCGAGAAGAAATTCGTCTGTTCATATCCTCCGAATTTCTTAAGCAGGTCTATCCCGTAATAATCGGCAATTTCAATTCTCTTCATCGTCATCCTGTGCTCAAGCTCTGCGATCTTCGCGAATGCCTTTGGATAATCCGTTGAAAACAGCACCATGTTTTCCGCGCCCATGCAAAACATCGCGACAGCCAGACCCTGCCCGACGGTTGCCCTTGTCAGCACCGAGTATCTATTTGAAAGCTCCAGCAACCCGGACACAGCTTTTCTTCCCATTTCAATGCAAGACTCCACGGGCTCTTCCCAAAGATATTCAAATACAGGGATATCAGCGGAAGTCTTGATCAAGGGCTCGTAATTATTGCTGGCGCAATGATCATTTCCCGGAAAAGGTATGTCATTCCCGAACGGCCAGTCCTTTGTCAGATACACGCCCTGACGGATTTCCCCTGCAGGTGTGGAGTATTCCTTGAACAATACCGGGTGTCTCTCTCCCTCAATCATGCTTACCCATGTTTTTGCAGAGACACCGGCACGCATCCCTTGAACCGGAAGAGGAATATCGACAATCGGCTCGGTTCCGAGATCCATCTGGCATCTGACCCTGCCCTCCGGCATCCTCAGGTCATATCCTTCGATTCTGAGCGCATTATTGAAATATATGCTGCACGGAACATAATCAGGCTTTTCCCCCCTGATAACCGCGAGCATCCTTTCCCTTGACGACATACTCCCCATGAGGCCCCCCCGTCTATAAAAGAATTATACTATACTCCGGCCTGCCCGGCCGTACTTTTCAAAATCAGCCTTTGTTATCAAACAGTTGCCTTGGGCAACTGTTTGATAATGCCATGTGTCTTGAATCTGCCTGGAACCGATGATATAATAGAACATATGTTCGAGGTTTGTATGGATAGAATTGTTTTTCACATTGATTGCAATAATGCCTTTTTGTCATGGGAGGCTTCCTACCGGGTGTCGAAGGGCGAGGCAATCGACCTAAGGTCGATCCCGTCGGTAATCGGCGGAGACCGGGAGAAACGCCGGGGCATTGTGCTGGCAAGTTCATATCCGGCAAAGAAGTTTGGGATAAATACCGGAATGTCCCTTATGGAGGCTTGCCGGCTGTGTTCCTCGCTCAACATAACCCCCCCCGACTACGACCTTTACGTCAAGTGTTCGGATGCGCTGATGCAGTTGTTGTCGGGCCATACTCCGCTTGTGGAAAGATACAGTATCGACGAGTGTTTCGCCGATGTCACCGGTTGCTTCATGGGAACGGCCACGGCTTTGCGGACAGCCTGAGAAAAGAAATATCCTCGAAACTTGGTTTCACGGTAAA
>JAWOIG010000063.1:0-4308 GCA_046484775.1 Clostridia bacterium
CTTGTAATGGAATTTCATTGAAGTACAATTGACAGCCAACGAATACAATATACTCATGTACATCGCAGTACCTATCAATTAAAAACCAGTTATTGCACAAATAATGGATATCAATAATTCAAATAAATTTTTAATAAAATATATTTCTAGTTTAATTAAGTTCAGCCTGGAAAAGTTTGTGAAACTTTGAGAGCATTAATATTCCTATTTAATTTAGCATATCCCCCTTCAAACTCACCAAGTATCTTCATCAGCCTTTCTTCAAGATAAGATAACGCTTGTTTCCGGATGTCATCCGGGATGCCGTAATATGCCTCGGCTATTCCGCCTGCTATGGCTGCAAGGGTGTCGCTGTCACCGCCGATGGAGATGGCGTTGCGTATGGTGTCTTCAAAACCTGTGGACTCCAGAAAAGCCATGATGGCCTGGGGCACGGTGTTTATGCAGGTTTCGTTGAATTTGTAAGAGTCGCGAATGCCGTCCAATGTAAAATCCATCGGATAGTAATTTTCATTTATGTAATCGCGTATTTCCTGAATATCTTTTCCTGTTTTAGCCAGGTATATGGCAACGGCGGTTGCCTCGGCCCCTTTCATCCCCTCCGGATGATTATGGGTGACTTCGGTAACAAGCCCGGAAAACAGTTTTGCTTCATCCAACGTTGTTGCTGCAAATCCGCATGCGCTCACCCGCATCGCCGCTCCGTTGCCATAACTATTGTAAGGGTGCGGATTGTCAGAATACATCCAGCTTTGAAACATGCCGCCAAATCCGCAGTGGGGATACGGCCGCCCTATTTCCTGCATGGCGGACACCGCGGCTTTACCGAGATCGGTATAATCCCCGTTGCAATCAAGGATGGCCTTTGCAATGGCCAGTGACATGATGCTGTCGTCGGTTACTTTGCATCCATCTGAAAAGAATTCGAATTCCTTGGTCTTGATGTTGTTCCACTCAAAGCGAGATCCCACGATATCGCCGATTATTGCTCCCAGCATATTGGGCCTCCTGTATTTCAACCGTATCATAATTCAAGATACTAACAATATAAGTCTGTTATAAACCGCTCGTCAACCCAGCCGATCAAAAATCCTAATTTTTGGCCTGGCTGGCAGGCAGCTGTGTGCTTTGGGCAACTTGTATTTAATAAGACCCGCTCGATATAAATTCTCCCTCTCCCTTGAGATAGCAGTCGAAAAATTCAAGGCACACCATATTAATCGTCTCAAGACAGTGAATTGCTTTTTCTTTTGTTGATTTCATCCTGTCCAGGGTACGCGTCAGAAATGGACTTGTAAGCGAGAAATCGGTAAGACCCAAATGCCCGACACCGCTTATGTGGACATTAAAAGCGGTTGCTTCCGTATCGGTGAGCATGGCGTGGTTTGCCGCATATTGCGGTCGTTTTGCAAGTATTTCCCATGAACTGTCCGAATACACGTTAAGAACAGGAACGGGATAAACTGTGTCCATGAAAATGAACCGGTCGTCCTCAATCGACTCGATATCGTACATGAACGGCGATTCAAGCGCAATGACCGCGCCGACATCATCCCTGATTCTTCCGATGCCAAGCGCCGCCGAGCCGCCCAGGGAATGTCCCATGACACCAATCTTCGTGATATCCGCAAGCTTATATGCCATGCCGGCATTATTGTTCTTTGATTCCGCGATTATGTGGTCGATGATAAAATTCATGTCGCCGATGCGTATTTCCATCCACTTACGATAATACTCAAAACTTTGCCGAATGTCGGATTGCGCATCCTCTGCGAACAACTCCTGCATATAGCCAAGGTCGATCAATGTCGTTTTTCCGTCCTCATCGGTTGTATAAAAGCACTGGTATGTATGGTCAATCGAGCATACGACATATCCATGGCCGGCAAGCTCCTTGTAGAGCGACTCATTGCTTGTTTTTACGCCGAGTCCTCCATGTGAGAATACTATCACCGGAAAGGTTTTGTCAAAACTGTCGGGATACCAAAACTGCACATTCAGCTTTCTGTTTTTATCTGTGTCCGCGTAGCCTTCAACCCGGCTTTCATCAATGACTGTGTAGGTTTTGGTTGATACCCGGTATTCTCCCGAGGCCTCCACCACCGCCTTGTTCTGAGGGAATATGACCGCCGGAAGGACCGCCGCGAAGATAAGCGCCGTCATTCCAATTGCTTTTAAAACGACACGCAGTGCCTTGTACTCTCTTTTTTCTTCCTTTTTTTGGATCAAGGTTTTGACTCCGATTATTGATAACAGCAGCAACAGCGTTGCCAGGGCATAATAGCGAAAGCCCCAGTCGATTATCGGTAAAACGGCAAGCAGCAGGAAGCCTGCAAAACAAGCGATTCTGATAATGCTTCTTTCTTTTGCATGCTTGGATTTTGTAACAATGCAGAATGCCGCGAATGCAGCTTCAATGATAACAGCGGTTAAAAATATAGCCATGCCCATTCGTCGGTTCCCTCTCTTTGCTTTTTTCGGTATGCTTTGGTATAGGTTTCAGGTTTTATTTCTTTATGCTCTCCAGAAAAAACAATTGGATTTCATCCATCAGTTCTCGGTTTATGTCCTGGGCCAAGGCCCGGTCAACCTTCGAATAGAAGTCCTGTTTGACTTCATACGGTATGTTTTGTTCATATTGATCATAAAGTTCGCGATAAACAACATTTATTTCATCAATGTAAGCCATTGCGGCATCGGAACGAAACAGGTTGTTGTGCCCGTTGTTTCCGGGCTCGCTAATCGGCATTGCCCTTGCATCGGGATTTGTGATCAAATCCATTTTTGAAATAATGGAACTGCCGTCAAAGGCAACCGACTCGTCTTCCGTGCCATGGATGATAAGAACCGGGACATCCGATCCATTGATGGCGTCGACTGCATTCAAGGAAGCTGTCTTTCCAAACAGAATCCTTTGATAAAGCCATAGATACGGGTATTGTATGTCAATGAAGCCGCCCATCATTCCCCTGCCTTGCTCTGTGATTATCTCCATGGGGCTGTTTGCTCCGGATACCGTGGCAACCCCTGCGATTTCATAATCATAGTGCAGTGCATTGGCCACCGCATAACCGCCCCAGCTGTGGCCGAACAACAGAATCGGCAGCGAATCAAACTCCTCCTGTGAATTTATGTATGCCAGCGCGGCACCCAGATCCAGCAGCGCCTGCGGGAATCCCTTTGTTGTTTTGCCTTCGCTGTCAAAACTGCCGGTTGCATCGTAGGCGAAAACACGCCACCCCTGGTCAACAAAATATGCGATCTGTGCCAGATAGCTGTCCGCACCTCCTCCGATGCCATGGGCCACCACTACAAGCCCTTGGTCCTGATTCTGTCCATACACATAGCCCTGCAGGCGATTGCCGCCCGATTGAAAACTCACCAAGCTTCTCGGATACTCCGCTTCCAAATCTTCATATATCAATCCTGCCGTAACAGATGTGTCATGCCTGGCATATCCGGGGAACTGTTTGTTGTAGACAAACACTACAACGACCATTGAAATGATTGAAAAAGCCAGGATCAATCCCGCCGCACACAATCCAATGATTTTCATCGTTTTATTTTTATTCCCGTTTTTTGTTTTCATTCCATCTCCAATAAAAGTATTACGTTTTGCACTGTAACGGCCGCTTCCCCCGGCATGAGCTTTCAAAGTGTACCATGTTTTGGCTATTGTTTCCATGAAAGCCTGATATCCGCCGATTATTTTTTTGTTGCCTTGAATGTTCATATGAACATGGCAATCTTTTTTATCAAAGCATTGCCTTAATGCATGCGGCGTATTCAATAGTATTCATTCATCGACCTGACGGAAACTGAGTGCCGGAACTTTATCATACTTTCTATGTGTAGTGCTTTTTGACCGCTTCGATGATTTCTTCCAAGGAAAAGCCCAGCGATTTATAGTATGCCATGTCTTTTTCCAGTTTTTCCGTGATCAGGGCGCTCCTTTTGTTCAGAAGCTCCTTCGCCGACAGGTCTGCAACAAAGCAGCCCCGGCCTACCATCGTATAGATGAAGCCGAACCTCTCCAGTTCTTCCCATGCCTTTTTGATGGTAATGACGCTGATTCGCAGTTCCTTGGCTACTGTTCGAATGGGTGGAAGCATGGCTCCCGGTGTCAGCTCCCCCTGTATTATCTGACCACTCAGCTGTTCAAACATCTGCTGATATATTGGTTTTTCAGAAACACCGGAAATAACAATGTTAATCATAAATCGATTTTCTCAAAATGCCTTGCGGATATTAAATATGCAAGAATATTCAACAATATGAATAGTCCGATCCCACCTGCCAGGACCCATA
>JAWOIG010000119.1:0-6180 GCA_046484775.1 Clostridia bacterium
GAGCTGCATAGACGGCGAGGTCAACCTCGCCCGGCAGGTCCTCGAAGTTCTGATACATCCTGTATTCCTTGTTGCCAATCCTGGTGCTGCCCTCCCTTATATTTATACAGTACAGATCCTTCCTGTCCAGTTCATGAAGCAGAGTGGCTATCTCCCTCCCCATGCTGTATTTGGTTTCATCCCTTGATACCCCCACCACCGCAATTCCCCTCGGCTTGAAAAATGCATCGATATTCGAAGTGTCCTCGGTCAGCTTCATCTTGTTCGCAGACTTTTCAAAGACAACATACCCGTCCACCGCTATGAAACGACCGCTTTTTGAAAATACGAATGGATTAACATCCATGGTGGTTATATGGTACTGGACCTTGTCCTCCGATACATCCGAATACCTGTATGCCAGCATGCTTATTATCCTGGCTGCCTTTGCGATGTATCCCTTGTACTCCGGGTGTCCTATTTCGTTGAATTTATTGATGATCTTAAGGCTGCCGGCAAGCTTATCCGCTTCATCCGGCGACAGATATGGAAGAAACAGATTGGCGGGATCGTAGTACTTTGCGAAAAACTCGGCATCGTCGCCTCCCTTGCTCAGTGTCACCACCGGTCCGAACGCATCGTCGCTCTTGACTCCCATCAGCAGTTCGTTGCCGAGGCTCTGTGTGAAATCAATGTATTCGACAATCAGGAACCCCTCGATTCCGGGCCTGTCCCCTTCGGCGAAATGCGAAAGAACCTGTTCCTTCATCCTGTGCAGCACAAACTGCACGAAAAGCGCATCGGAGTTATTGACGATCTTGACCCCGCCTAGTTTCTGCTTGTGGGCGATGTCCCTTGAAACGACCTTGACTACTATCCTTTCACCGAATTGGGAAAGGACCTCCTCAACGGCCATCCCGGGATCCCTGACAAAAACATAATGAGGAACATCAAGGCCGGCATATCCCAGGACATCGTAGACTTCGTGCTCGAACAAAACAGTCCTGCCCGCCAAATGGGCCCTGTCGAAAACACCGTCAATCTTTTTATATTCAGCTGATCCAATGGACATAAAAAACCTCCGTACTCTTTTATGAATTTGAAAGCCGGGGCAATCCCTCGTTAATATTATCCGTTATCCCGGTGATAATCGCAACACCCTATAAAAAAGGAGCGCCCCACGCTTGTCAACCTTGTGTCGTTTTCCGGTTGACGGTCCGTCAAGCCCATGTTAATATTGTCGGCAAGGAGGGTTGCATGAAGACCAGGGACATTGCATTGATGGGATTTTTCATTGCTCTAGTAACGGCCGGGGCGTTCATCAGGATTCCCCTTCCTTTTCTCAGCGTCACTTTCCAGATGCTTTTCGCGTTGCTGGCCGGAATCATACTGGGGCCTGTGAAAGGAGCGGCGGCAATGGCCGTCTACATGGCTGCAGGACTTGCCGGTCTTCCCGTGTTTTCACTGGGCGGGGGTCCCGGGTATGTTCTTCAGCCCTCATTCGGATTTATAATCGGATTCCTGCCCGGGGCATATGCGGCGGGATTCGCCTATAACCGCCTCAGCAGGACCGGGGGATATTTAAGAATTCTCGCCGCATATATGATAGGCGCGGCATCAGTATACTTCATCGGGATTGCTTATATGTATGTTATCCTGACCTTCTATCTGCAAAAGCCAGGTACTGCATTGGCCGGTACAATTATTTCAATGCTGCCGTACATGGCAAAGGACATAGTGCTTGGATTGGCGGCATCATTTCTCGGAAGGTTCATTCCCCTTATGAAAAAAGAGGCTTCATCCTGAATAACCGCAAAGCGGCTTATGCATCCGCACCGCCCTTTTTCATCAGAAAGGCGTTTATAAATGCGTCGATGTCGCCGTCCATTACCCTCTGGACATCCCCGGTCTCATAATTTGTCCTGTGGTCCTTGACCATGGTGTACGGACAGAATACATATGAGCGTATCTGGCTTCCCCATGCTATTTCCATCTGTACGCCCTTCAGGTCCTCGATCCTGTCCTTTGCTTCCCTTACCTTCAGTTCCTCCAGCTTGGAGTAAAGCATCATCATTGCGGTTTCCCTGTTCTGGTGCTGGCTCCTCTCGGACTGGCACGATACGACCAGCCCTGTGGGCAGATGAGTCAGCCTGATTGCGGAGTCTGTCTTGTTGACATGCTGGCCCCCCGCGCCGGACGACCTGTATGTGTCGACCCTCAGATCCTCGGGCCTTATGTTTATTTCCGAATTGTCGCTTATCTCGGGAATGACCTCCAGCGATGCGAAGGATGTGTGCCTTCTGCCCGAGGAATCGAACGGGGATATCCTCACAAGCCTGTGGACGCCGTTCTCCACCTTAAGGTAGCCATATGCGTAATCGCCCTCGACCCTGGCGGTGACGCTTTTGATCCCCGCCTCGTCGCCCGCCAGAATATCGGTTATCGTGAATTTGAAATCACTTAATTCAGCCCATCGCGTATACATTCTCAGAAGCATTTCGACCCAGTCCTGTGCCTCGGTCCCCCCCGCCCCGGCATGAAGCGTCATGATGGCGTTGTCCTTGTCGTGCTTCCCGCCAAGCACCGTCTGAAGCTTGACCTTTGTAAATTCCTTTTCAAGTCTGTCTGCAGCCGCCTCAAGTTCCGTGCCTATATCGGTGTCGTTGCCGTCTTCATAAAGCTCGAGCAGCACCGCGGCATCATCGTAAATATCCGCGAGCCTCTCATATCCTGCGAGCCTTCCCTTCAGGAACTTTATCCGCTGCAGCACCTTCTGTGTCTTTTCCTGGTCGTTCCAAAAGCCCGCCTCCGAAGTCTTTTCCTCGAGCAACGCAATCTCAGCCTTGATTTTGTTTGTATCAAGGGACTTTTCAAGATCCCCTATCTGTTTTTTCATGTCGGCCATTTCCGACTTCAGAATACTTGTTTCCCGCACAAATTATCTCCTATAAACCGTTTATGAATCTTTCCATCCGCTCAAGCGCCATCCTGATGTTTTCCATCGAACTTGCATATGTAGCCCTAATGTAGCCCTCGCCGCATTCGCCGAAAGCCGTGCCCGGTACAACCAGTACCTTTTCTTTCTTCAGAAGACCCTCGCAGAATTCGTCGCTGGTCAGTCCGGTCGAGGTTATGTTCGGGAAAATGTAGAAGGCCCCCTGCGGTTCGAAGCACTTCAGGCCGATTTCCCTGACCCCGTTGAGAATATATCGCCTGCGCCTGTCATATTCCGCCCTCATTTCCGCCACCTCGTCATCGCAGTTCCTCAGGGCCTCGAGCCCTGCATATTGTGCCGGCGTAGGGGCGCACATGAGGGCATACTGATGAATCTTGAATATATGCTTCATTATATCCGCGTTGCCACAGATATATCCAAGCCTCCAGCCCGTCATCGCATGGCTTTTTGAAAAGCCGTTGACCAGTATGAGCCTGTCCTTTATTTCCGGGAATGTCGCCAGCGACCTGAACTCGAATCCATAGGCAAGCTCGGAATAAATCTCGTCCGAAATAATGATGATATCCCTGTCCCTGAGAATCTTTACAAGCTCCTCCAGTTCGCTCCCGGTCATGACGGAGCCTGTGGGATTGTTGGGAAACGGGATAACCACGATCTTGGTCCTTTCCGTTATTTTGGACTCCAGCTCGGCCGGATCTATTTTAAAGAGGTTTTCCTCCTTAAGGACAAGGCTGACCGGCAGGCCTCCGCAGACCGATACGCATCCCTTGTATGCGACGAAGCTCGGTTCGGGGATGATGACCTCGTCACCCGGCTCGATGATTGCCTTCATTGCAAGCTCGATTCCCTCGCTCGCTCCCACCGTAACGATTATTTCGTCTTCCCCGCGATATTCCACATTGTATTTTCTCTTCAGATACCTTGATATCTCATCCCTCAGCTCCCTGATCCCGGCATTGGCGGAATAATGGGTGTGTCCTTTTTCAAGGGCGTAGATCCCGGCCTCCCTGATCCTCCACGGAGTCACGAAATCGGGTTCCCCTATCCCAAGGGAAACAACGCCTTCCATCTCATTGATAAGGTCAAAGTATTTCCTTATTCCCGAAGGCGGCAAGTCCCTGATGCCGCCCCTTACGAAGCTTTCGGGAGACTTCATAATACTATTGCCTCCCTGTCGTCTTTTTCAGTTCCCTCGAACATTATGTCGCCGTCCTTGTATTTTTTCAGGACAAAATGCGTGGCCGTGCTCAGCACCCCGTCTATCACTGCAAGCTTTTCGGATACGAACATGGCGACTTCCTTGAGGCTGGAGCCCTCCACGACCACCGACAGGTCGTAGCTTCCCGACATGAGGTGGCATGCCTTTACCTGCGGATATTTGTATATGCGCTCTGCGATGCTGTCGAATCCCTTGTCCCTCTGGGGAGTAAGCCTTACTTCAATCAGCGCCGTCACGAATTCCTTTTCCGTTCTGTCCCAGTTGACCATGGCCCTATAGCCCAGTATTACGCCGCTGTTTTCCAAGCCGGCGATCGCATCCCGCACTTCCTTCTCCGGCTTTCCGGTCATGACGGCTATCTCGGCAGCCGTAAGCCTGGCATTGCCTTCCAATATTTCAAGTATTTCTTTCATCGTTGCCTCCGCCATTTTTATTCAAACCCGGGATTATTCACCGGGAATATGTGCAATACCCTGTAGTATGCGCTACTCCCTGAAATGCGCAGCTCCCTGAAATATGTAAAGAGAACCGGTTTTGACGGTTCTCCTGTGTGATAAATACACTTATCTGGAATCAACCGAAAAAATCGTCTCCGCTTTCCTCATCCGCCGAAGCAGGTTCAGAGGAATCAGCTGCCGCGGGTTCATCAGCGGCCGCAGGCTCATCGACGGCCGCGGTGTCTTCCGCAGGGAGAACCGCAGCTTCAACTTTCCCCTTTTCCCCTGCAGCTATACTTTTGATGGCCTTTTCAAAAACCGCCACCATGGAAGCGGCATCGGCCTTCATCTTTATCATTTCCTTTTTAATGTCGACTATCTTTTCACGTTCTTTTTCAGCGGCGGTCTCAAGTTCATTAACCTCGGCGGCTACGCGGTCGCGCGCATCGGCTACAATCTTTTCCGCTTTTTCATTGGCGCTGACCAATGCCTTGGAAATCTTTTCCTTTTCGGTGTATATTCGTTCTTCCTCGAGCTTCAGCTCTTCATACTTTGCGCTGACTTTCTTAAGCTGCGACATAGTCTTTTCAATCTCCAGGTCCTTTGATGTGAGTTTTTCCTCATAATCCCTGGTGAGATTTTCCAAATATGTGTTCACCGCGCCCTTATTGAATCCAAACAACGAACCCTGAAATCTTTTACCGGCCATGACTTCCTCCTCCGCGGCTTCATCAAAAGCCGCTGCAAGCATTTCCTGATATGAAAAATTGCATAATATTCATTATGCAATCATTCATATAAGCATTTCTAATTATAAACTATAAATTTTTGTTAATCAAGTCGCTTATGTAGGCGGCCGGTCTTAATCCGATAAGCTTTTCGACTACATTGCCATCTTTGAACAATAACATCGTCGGGATATTCATTATCCTGAAATTACCTGCGATGTCCGGGCACTCATCCACATTAACCTTGACGAATTTCGCCTTGTCCGCAAACTGCTCGGACAATTGCTCGAATATCGGTGTCAATGCCCTGCATGGTCCGCACCAGGCCGCCCAAAAATCAACCAATACCGGCACCTTTGAATCGATGACCGTTTCCTGGAATTCCGTACTGCTTACCTCTATAACGTTTTTACCTGCCATTTTGAAAACCTCCTGCATGTACTATTGAAATTATTACCCTTATCAACTGATGCTAAACAATTCATTTGCCTTCAAGCAGCCTCAATGCGTTGTTCCTGCATACATTTGCATAAGCCGAATCCGATAGTCTCCCGTTTTCGTGCATCCGGTCAAGCCAACCCCCCAGCCTGAATTCAACCGAGGGCGAGCTTACGTCCGTTCCATAGAAAAGCCGGTCCCGGAAACGCTCGAGGAACCAAAGTCCGAAATCCTCGTCGCGCATAACCGCATTCTCGCCGCTTCCGGCGGAAAGGTCCCCCAGCAGATTGGGATACTTTTCAAAAAGCTCAACAAGCCTGCCCGGCCTGACCTCGCCCGACGGATACCCCCCCCTGTTTTCCTGATTGACATCCTTCCCGATTTCGGACCAGAAGCACTGTGAATGTCCCAGGATCCGCAGCT
>JAWOIG010000123.1:0-7378 GCA_046484775.1 Clostridia bacterium
CCCTCCACGTCGCCTATCTTTTCCGCGATTCGGCGCGACAACGGAACCCCCCTTCTTTGGATTCCGATAAGGGCGAGGTTCTCTATGCCTTTGTTTCTCTCGATTATTTCGTGGCTTATACGGGTCAGGGCCCTTCTTATGGCCGCACCGTCCATGATCTCCGACTGTTGTTTCAAAAAAAGCACCTCCAATTCTTTCATCGGCAAGCGCTTCGACGGAATGCGTGTACGGACGGTCCTTGTCCTTCCCCGGGATGTTCCCAATAAAAAACCTGCGCCTTTGCGCAGGAAGAAACACCGTCGGTATCCATGCATTTCTTCCTTACAAGCCTCACCGGACTAATTTAAAGGAATTCTTGAAATGATGATACCATATTGCGCCGCAGTGTTCAAGAAAAAATTTGCGCAATCCCGCCGTTTGCCGTTTGGTTAATTTCCAGGTTAATTCCCAAAGTAAGTTTCACAGTAGACATGGCGGTGGAATTTAGTCCGGGATGGATTTCAGGATTTTTTTACATGGATTGCAACGACTTCATATTCATCAAGCCGGGACAGCCTGAACCGGACTTCCCCGTCCTTCAGGGAGATATCCTCAAGCCTTCCTCCCCTCGCAGCCTCAATGGACAGGGGTTCGTGGCCCAGGCTCAGCCTGATCTCCATATCGTACAGCGGAACCGTTCTTTCAACAGGCCTCGCCATTGCGCCCGTAAGATTTATCATATGAAGGATATACAGCCCCTCCCTGTGGCGAAGCACCATCTCGACAATCCCCGGGCAATCACACCTGACGACTGGGTCGCTGAATCTTTCCACTGTATTTCTGATTATCCGGGCATAATCGGCATGGGCTCTGTCCGCATAGCACGCTCCGAACGTACCCGTTATATAGACGCTGTGTCCATTGCCATATTCATTGAGTATTATGCCGGGGAATCCTTTCGACGGCAGCGGCGCATAGACGCCGGGCATCGGTTCCAGCGCTGTCGAGACTGTTTTTGCCCCTTCGGACACATCGCATTCAATCGATAACAGAGGATTGGGAAGCAGATTGGCTTGCAGTCCTTCGAAAAGCCAGGGACAATCGCCGGTCAGGTGGTAGGCGGTGCCATTATATGGATAAGCGACTGTTTTCTTAATGGATTCTATCCCCATCACATCCGCCAGAGCCGGTTTTTCCAGCCTTGCGCCCTGTCCGTCATAGAATCCGGTGTCGAAGGTTGAGCATATGCTGCCGCCGTTTCTCACATAATCAGCCAGCGCCCCGGCTGTTTTTGAATCCATGCATGCGCAGTCAGGAAGGATGACAAGCCCGTATCCGGACAGTCCGTCCATTGCCGCCGCCTCGTCGATGATGTCGAACTGAATGTGCGCCCGCGTGAGGATATCGTAGAAACCCATCAACTCGACGTAATGGTCTCCGCGGCTTTTGATATCGGCCGTCCTGCCATCGGTGAAATCGCTTTGCTCCACGCTGGCGGAATAGTTGTTGGCAGTGTCCTGCGACCACATTAGCGCGACTTTCGCATATGTTTTTGTTTTTTCGAACAGATGGGAATTGGCTTTTACAAAGCCGTTGAACAAAACCGAGGCGCGCGCCCCGGGGGAATCCTTGAAGCGCGATGCCGAACCGCTCATGCCGTACCATACATTGGACCCGTTGGCATAGGCCTGTGCATGCAGCAGCGTGGTTTCCGTGCGGCCATGCATATAATATGCAAGACTCGATTGGTTTCCAAGGACGAATGTCACTGTAGGCTTATCTCCCGCGATTGTTTCGATATGCTTTGCCTTCGAGCCGACCGACCACAGCGAAGTCGTATGGTCCGCGCGCACGAAACCGCCCTCTGCTCCTATCATGTCGACATAAGGCTCCACCTTCCTGCTGTTGCTTCCGGTTATATCGGCCCGTAGAGCGGAATTGTTCATATAAAGGAGTATCCCCGGATTGGCTGCCTTGACGATCCTGTTGGTTTTCCTTATAAATTCGGTTACGGAATCGACGCGCATGGCCTGCCGTTCCATCCTTGTACCTTTTTCAATGGGTTTTCCGAAACGCTTTTTAAAAAGTTCCCGGCAGGTTGCACAGAAACACCCGTCTTCCCTCATCACGGGCCCGTCGAGGAATATGCCGTCTATAGGATGCATGCAGAGATTCCTTATGTTCGAAGCGAAATCATCGAACCAGCCCCCGTTGACGCAATTCAGATAATATATCGAATAAGCCGGGATGGGACTGCCGTCGTTTTTCAGCTGCATCCAATCCGGGTGCATGTCCACGATTTCCTGCGTCAGGCAATGCGTGTTGTAATATATTATTTCCCTTATGCCGAGCCCCGCGGCTTCCTTCAGATAGGCGTCCAGCTTCACGCCATGTCCGGCTTCGTCATAATATGCCATATGTCCCTTGCCCGTCAGATGAAGAAGCTGCTCGGTGTTGAAACCCGACTTCGCAACATATTCGTTGAGGGTCCAGCTGTCGTCGTCCTCGAATTTGCACTGCACCCCCGAAATCATCAACGGCTCATTTTTCCACCATTCCATGTCCCGCCCCCTGTTATAAAAATCCCGGGTTGCCGCCGGAATCAAACTTTTACATGCCTCTGCCGTAGATCAGCTTTCATTATTTCACTAACCGCGTCATAAGCATGAAAAAGCATTTGCCCTCAACCCGGGCATGATGCTGTCCATCAATGGAATTCCCCGAGCGCCGCTACCATGGCGGCGACATTTTCGACGGGCGTGTCGGCCTGGATGTTATGTATCGTGTTGAATACAAAGCCGCCGTCCTTTGAGAATATGGAGCACCTTTCGAGCACTTCCTCCCTGACCTGCGCAGGCGTTCCAAAAGGAAGGGTCTTCTGTGTGTCTACCCCGCCGCCCCAGAAAACAAGGTCCCTGCCATACTTTTTCTTCAATCCGGCCGGATCCATTCCTGCGGCCGAGCACTGGACGGGATTCATTATATCGAAGCCCGCCCTGATCATATTGTCAAGAAGCGGCTCCACCGCTCCGCATGAGTGCTTGAATGTCTTCCATCCCGTGTTCGAATGTATCCAGTCGTTTATTTTTTTGTAATACGGCGCGTACAGCGAATCAAACGTTTCCTTGCCGCAAAATTGGGATGTCTGGGTTCCGAAATCCGTTCCGCAGATGAAAACCGCCTGAACCAAATCCCCGACGGCCTTGTGAAGCCTCGCCAGGTTTTCAAGGGCTGTCTCGGTTTGTCCTGCAAAGATCCGATGCAGGTATTCCTGCCGTGTCACCGTTGAAACATACCACTCGGCGACATCCCTGATTCCTTTGGGATTCACAAGCATAGGAGCTGGCACCAGTGCGATGTCCCCGAGGCCGGTCCCTCCGAAGCTTGCGATGATGCCCCGGCCCCCGGATGCCATTCCATCGATTTGCCTCTTGACTCTTTGAATATCCCCAGCCGAAATCAACCCGAACTCCTCGAGGTTGTCCTCCGGGTTAAGGTTGTCGTCGTCAAGCTCCCCTTGCCTGATAATGGAATCGAAATAATAGCCGCCGGTTGGCATTTTGCCGCTTGGCAAAACGGAGACATCACCTTCGGGATATATCAATTCACCCCCGTCGGCATCGCTTGTGGTATTGAAACCGCCGGGAACAAGCACATCCTGACCCCACAGGGTCCTGTATGGCTTGAAGTTCTCAATCCGAAATCCGAACATTGTGCTCAAACCGGTGAAACCGTCAACCGTAACCCCAAGGACCTGCTTCAGGTCTTCTTCAATCAGTCCCAGCATCTGATATGGTTCGATTACCCTGACGGGTCTTTTTTCGAGGCCGTAGTATTCCCTCAGTCTCTCGACGCACATCACATGGATTCCCGTGACGGCCGTGGCTCCGAAATCAACCGAAAGCCTTTCGGTTTCCTTATGAGCAAGCGTTTTTGCAAGCAGTTCCCTTCCGGTCATACCGCCCTCCTAGTCTTCGCCAAGCAGCTGCTTGATAAGCAGCTCCAACTCCTCGGCATAGGATTTGAGTTCCTCTATCTTACGCTGAAGTTCCTTCAGCATTTCTGAATCAACCTGGCTTCCCTCGCCCGGGTCCGCGGGTTCTTCATCCGGTTTTTCATAGTCGACGCTGCTGAACATATCCGAAATGGCCTCGGCCACGTTCGCCCCCAGTCCATATATGAACTGGTCCCCGGTCTGGTAACCTGCAACCACCTGCCTGACTTCCGGTATCGACGCGGTGCCGGCGGCCTCGATATATATGGGTTCGATATAAAGTATGCTGTTTTCAATCGGTATAACAAGAAGGCTTCCCTTGTATACATCCGACCCGCCCTGGCCCCAGAGAGTCATGTTCTTCGATACGGAGTCTATCTGGTTTATCTTGACCTCGATCTGGTTGGGTCCCAGCAGATTGGTGTTCTTTGGATATTTATACAGAATCAGCTCGCCGTAGTTTTCCATCGAGTTCCTTGCGTTGAGCCATGCCACCATGTTGTTGCGCTGGGTGCTTTTGGGTGTGAATGGCCTTATCAGAACAAGCTCGGTTTTTTCCGCGATTCCCGGAAGCCTCATCGAGACATAGTATGAATCGATGTCGACGGTGCTGCCCGCCATATCTCCGGCAGGATACTTGGCGATGTCCCATAGATCCTGCTGGCTGTAGAATATATCGACTTCATCCGGTTTCACATGATATTTCTTCAGCATCTCGGTCTGAAGCTCAAACAGATTCTCGGGATATTTCATATGGTCCCGAACTACTGCCGGCAAGGGTTCCCTTGTGAATATGCCGGGATAAATCGCATCATAGGCATTTATCACGGGATCCTCTTCATCTATTATGTAATATTCCGCCTTTCCGTCATAGGCGTCTATGACGATCTTAACCGAATTCCTTATATAGTTGATTCCGTTCGTAATCTGGGAATAGGGATAGTTGTCGGATGTCGTATATGCGTCCAGCACCCAGACAAGCGTGCCGTCGTCCGCAAGCAGTATGTACGGATCGGGGTCGACCGTCAGGAAAGGAACACCAAGCTGCGCCCTTTCGACTATCTGCCTGTTCGGCAGGAGCAGTGCGTTTTTGGCATAGGATGAAGTAATCAGGTTGAAATCGCTGTATCTGGCGGCATAGATGATTCTGTTGAGCAGGCTCAGCCTTATGCCGCCTTTCCCGCTGTACCTCGTCTCAATGTTGCCGTCGTAATTTATCTCTATATCATTCTCGCTGTTGGCATCCACAACCACATATGATTTGTTCATTTCGCCGTAATACAGCTCCGGTCTTGAAACAGCCAGTTCTTCGAACTTGCTCTTGTGATCGAGCCCGCTCATTATGAACTCTATCTGTCCCTGGGAGTTTGTCTCATTCATAGGGTTGATGACGATGCCGTATCCATGCGTATACCTGTAGGTCCTGTTTATGTACGAACTGTCGGGCAGCTGGCCGGGAGCGAGCTCCCTTGCGCTTATGAATACCGGTCGCTCAACTCCTCCGAGCTCATAACTCACTATATCCCCGTCGATGAAAGTATAGAAAAGCGTGTTGCTTTGCAGCTGGTTGTTCGTCCTGATCGCCGAACCATAATCAAGAACCCTTATGTTCTCTATCGTTTCATTGTTTGCCGCGACCATTTCGGGCGTAAGGACAGCCGTATCTTCTATATCAAGCTCGCGAATGTCCACAAGCCCGTATGCGTCTCTCGTCATCTCAATATTATGAGCCAGGTATCCGCTTTCCTTATCCTTCTCATTCGGGCTGACAATAAGTCCCTGGACCGCCAGCGCAATGACTGCCGTTATCAGAAAAGCCGCCGGGAAAACAGCGAGCGAGACCACGGTCAGCTTGTATTTTTTCCTGATGAGGAAAAAAACAGCCGCTGCGACTATGACAACAAGGAGGTAAGGCATTATCCTGTAATACTTAAGCCAGACCTCGGCATCCACGAATCCTGCGCCCGTAGTTCCCACCACGCTGCCGAACAATATGGATTCCGCCTTGAACCTGTATACCGGGAAACGTATTCCGAGCAACAGGGCTATCGTTGCCAGGACGTGCACCAGCATCGGCGGATACTTGATATCCTTCGTGCTGACGGTCCCGTATGCCCTGAAGACGCCTATCGCGTAATAAGCGAGGGTATACAATACCAGGAATATCAAAAGACCCTGGAAATAATTCGCCACATTCATCAAAAACGGCCTTGAGAAAACATAATAGCCGACATCGTTGCCGAAAAGAGGGTCGTTTATGCCGAAGCTGCCGCCGTTGAAATACCTGAGGGCGTTCATGTATATGGCATTGTTGGAGGTGAATGCGAACACAATGCCGGCGCCGATCGCAGGCAGCCAGTTGAAGAATCTGCCCGGCGCCTTTCCCGTGCCTATATAATACTTCCTGAGGGTCTTCTTTATAAAGATATTCTGGATAAGTACGGCTCCAAAGGCTGTCGCTCCCGTTACAATCCCTATCCCTATCTTCCATATCATGTTCTTGATGTATATGGATGAAAGGCCGCCGATTTCCTCCAGTTCGAGTATCCTCAGGTATATGCCTGCAGCCGCAATCACGACGGCGGCCGCGGCGGCGATTATCACAACCGCCCTTGTCCTGCCCTTTTTCTTGAAAAAACTTTTCAATATGTCCAGATTTTCATTCATGATTACCACCTACAATAATGCTTCCGCAAATTCCGCCGGGTCGAATGGCCTGAGGTCGTCAAGCTTCTCCCCGATCCCAATGTATTTCACCGGCACTCCCAGCTCCGCGGCAACCGGGATTATTATCCCGCCCTTTGCTGTTCCGTCCATCTTGGTCAGTATGATTCCGTCAATGCCCGTTGCTTCCCCGAAGGCTTTCGCCTGGACCAACGCGTTGTTTCCCGATGTGGCGTCAAGCACTATCAGGGTTTCCTTCCTGATTCCCGCCGCCTCCCGTTCTATCACCCTGTTGACCTTCATAAGTTCTTCCATAAGATTCTTTTTTGTATGGAGACGACCTGCCGTATCTATTATGAGCACATCCATGCCCCTGCTTTTGGCAGCCCTGATTGAATCAAACACCACTGCGCCGGGATCTGCGCCATGCTTATGTTTTATGATGCCGGCCCCGGCCCTTTCAGCCCACATTTCCAGCTGTTCGATGGCTGCCGCCCTGAAAGTATCCGCTGCCGCTATTATAACACTCTTGCCTTCTTTTTTTAACATGGCGGCCATTTTCCCCACGCATGTAGTCTTGCCCGTGCCGTTTACCCCGACTATGAGTATTATGTCAAGTCCTTCGCCCGGGGATAGGTATTTTTTAAAAAGGCACGGTCATGGGTCACAAAAATAAGGGTTTTGATATGGCGAAGAACAAACTCTTCCATCCAAAGAATCGATTCAATATCAAAATGATTG
>JAWOIG010000149.1:0-37771 GCA_046484775.1 Clostridia bacterium
TGACATGGGCATACCCATTGTCATTTAAATAATCTATATAATCATCCCTCTCGGCTCCGTTGACTTCCTCGCTTGTAACCCGTGCATCGAATCCCCAGAGAGCCATGTTCCCGCCATCCTTGAAATTGAAGTGCATCTTGCCAATCCCGCAGGTCCTGTATCCATTTTCGGATAAAATTCCCATAATGCTCCTGAATCCCCCGGGCATCATGCCGTTTTCCACACATCCCGTATTGTGGCAATACCGGCCTGTCAGTGTTGCAAACCTTGCGGGCACGCAAACAGGACTTGGCGTATAGGCCCTTGTAAAAGCGATTCCCTCATCAACAAGCGAATCAATCGCCGGTGTCATGATCTTTCGGTTGCCCAGTCCATGAACCGTGTCATACCTCTATTGGTCCGTCATTATGAACAGTATGTTTTTCATAAGATCAACCCCCGCTTTCATTGCTCCGGGCTTGCCGAATGACTTAAATTGAATTGTTTACCTTCATACTCAAGTTATTCTGCAGTACCTGTTCATTATAACATCATGAAGCGTAGATGAAAAAACCCCGTCCCGGGTTTTTATCTGTGAAACAAAATATTTCAAGGCATCTCATGCATGGCAATGGAATTAGTTTTCAGGTTCCGCAAAATCAAGGTTGCTTGAATAGTCAAATATATTCTGCCATTCCCTCCAGCCTGTTATTTCATATCTGGCCGCATTCATATCAACCCGTTCTCCCGAAGGAGTTCCCCCCGCAATTACAATCTTATAGTCCGGTGCGATGATTTTCAGTCCCACTTCGAGGTGCTTTGCAAATTCACCGTCGTCTTTGCTGACATCAAATTCAATCCATATTCCGGCAAAATTCTCGTTTTCTATGACCTGTCTTAAATATCCCCCATAGTAAACAACCTGGATTCCGGGAAGCATATCTTCCAAAGCTTCAACCGCTTCTTTGTAAAAGACAGCCTGGAAAACCCTTGAAAGATATTCACCCCTTGCCTGTTCGGGAAGGTGGAAAACAAAATCCGAATATATGGATTCCTTTATGTCGTCCGCAAGGAAACCATTTCTCAAATCCAAATAGCCTTTTTGCTCTATATAAAGGACAGCTGCTTCTTCCGCCGACAAAAGCACCTTGTCAATTTCATATATCATTTCCTCCGCCATGGCATCGATCTGATAGTATTCCCTGGTCCATCCGTATGCCTTTTCTCCCAGTCTGAGAACCGAAAGCGATGCAGTCAGGGCGGCAAGCCCGAATACAACCAGTACGATCATTACAAGCATAACCAATACGGAAGAGGCTCCTCTTTCATTAAAGCGGACCCGGACTCCTTTTCTTGTCATTATGGTCCCTCCGCGAATACATAATTCTTCATCGTACCGTATTCGGCAAGAATCCCGCCATTTTCAGTTCCGGTGTCAACATAGCCTACAGTTGACTTTATGCTGTATAAATTGGAAATATTAACATTTTGATTTGATCCGCTTTTTGTTATAAAGCCACTTGTAACAATGGCATTCCTTACAGGCGCAACCACGGTCTTCACAACAAAAACCGGTTCCTCCCCAGGTTGCGGACGATCCCAGTCGCCATTGAAGTATTGTCTTGCAATTATGGCATCCCCATCTTTTTCGATATCCAGGGTGGATATGTCAATGCTATCTTCGTCAATCGTACCGGGAAGCCTGCTTATCCTGAAAGCCTCCACGGCATTCGCCGCCTTGACCGATGCCATCTCCTTGTCATAGGCCTTGCTTCTGACTTCGCCGGACAAAATGAAAAGACGCATTATAAGTCCGCATACAAGGCAGAGCACTCCTACGGAGATAATAATCTCGACCAATGTAAAGCCCTTGTCGCCATTCCTTCCTGTTATTGGCAAAGCTCCCACCTATCCGGTTTTTTTACCGATTATCCTTTCCATTGTTTTGATTTTGCCATCCTGGCTGTATACCGCCGTTATCCTGAAGAAATTACCATCTTCATAATAATCCATGATAAACCCATCTATCTCGACTATCCTTTCGGCATCTTCAATATCGGGGTCAATCCCGGCGGGAATATATATTTCCCAAAGGGCGCCCTCGGAATAAAATATATATGTATACATGCCCTTTTCTATACCTGCATGTTCTATGACAAGCACCTCCGACTCACCGAGAAATTTCTTTTCGTAAGATATCATGCCTCCGAAATCGTTTTGGCGTATCCGCATATTGACATAGGACAAGGCAATCCGCGCGTTTGTAAGCCGGCTGTTGTTTTCAAGTATTCTTGAATATGCCTTTCTCCCCGCATCCATCAGAATCGCCGCGGAAAAACAAATGGCCAATATAAGCAATACGACCAAAAATGTCTCTGTTGCTTTATTAATCCTCGTCCTGGCCAAAGAAGCACCTTCACCAGACGGGTTTATCTCCCGCCTGTCTTTCCTCTTCTGCTATAGACTTCAATGTCCGGCATGATATTTGCAGCAAAAGCATCGTAATAATAAACATATCGGCTGTCATCCAGGATCAGTCCATAGTTTTCGGCAAGGTAATCAAGGTCGGGCGGATAGCTGCCCTCGAGGGCATAACACTGAATGACATATTTCCTGATAGTGTCCTCTATTGCATCTGCCCTTATATATCCGCTCTCCCTGCCGAATGACGGCAATGACACAATGACCGCCGCAATGACTGCAAATACAATTGCAAGCGGGAAAATCCTTGAAATCGCCCTGATTCTGTTTTTTTTCTTTTTTTCAAACATTATGCCATCATCCTATTGAATTCATTATTCCGGTTACCGGTAAAATCACCGATATCAATATGAAGCCCACCAATAATGACAATATGATTATAAGAATCGGCTCAAGCGCGGTCGTCAGATTCAAGACCCTTTCTTCCGTTTCCTTTTCCATGATATCCGCGGCCTTGTCCAGCGTCGCTTCCATATGGCCTGTTTCGTGGGCAATTGCAATAAGCTTGACAAGAAGCATCGGGAACAATCCAAGCCTGTCAATCACTTCATCCGGTCGGGTTCCTTCGCCCAGCTCCGAGGCTGCATTTTTCAATTTTTCCGAAATGCACTTGTTTTCGGTTATTGCCGCCAGCATTTCAACCGCCAGGGTAAGGTTGATGCCGCTTTTAAGAAGCATTGCAAGATTCCTTGCGAATCTGGCCGCGGCATTTGCAATCGTAATCCTTCGAAAAAACGGAATATGCAGCTTAAGGCAGTCAATCCTGCCTTTTCCATATTCCGTAATCTTAAAGACCCAGAAAATCAGACCTGCCGCCGCCGCCGCCAATGCCAGCCAAAGGATGTTTTTTGAAATGAATGATCCGAAGTTCATAAGTATCCGGGTCGCACCCGGCATATCCCCTCCCAGAGACAAAAGGATATCGTTGAACATAGGCAGCACATAGACAAGGAGCAGTATTATTACGGCCAGCATAAGCACCGACAATATGAGCGGATATATTATCGCGGATTTGATTTTTCCCGAGGTTTCAATCTGTTTGTCAAGTGTATCTGCTATCCTTTTCAACATCATGGGCATATTTCCGCTTTTTTCCCCTATGTTGGCCATTTCGATGAAAAACCGGCCGAGTTCGCGAGAGTGTCCTTTTACACAATCATAAAATGATTCGCCTTTGTTGAGCCCGCCGATTATTTCAGCACTGATTTCCCTGATTTTATTATTTCCGCTTTTCTGACTGATTATTGAAAGACCCCGCTGCATCGATATATCTGAATCGGATACAAGGGACAGCTGTCTGCTGAACAGGGCTATGTCCCCTGTGGGTATCGACTGCCTGACATTTGCCATAAAAACCACCCTTTGCGTTAATCTATTTCATTGACATGTATCTGTCGAATAACTGCATGTCCTGGGCCTTGAGCCGGGCGACCTTTTCATCTATTACGCCGTCCCGGCAAAGCTGAGCAAGATTCCTTTCAAGCGATCTCATTCCTTCATCGTTGCCTGACTGAATCAGGTTGTTTATCTGATAGTATTTGCCTTCCCTTATGAGATTCCTTACGGCGGGAGTCGCAACCATTACCTCGGTTGCGACAACCAGTCCCATGTCGTCCTTTCTTGGAATCAGCTGCTGCGAAACCACGCCTTCCAATACCGTTGCAAGCTGGCTTTTTATTTGGTTCTGCTGGTTTGTCGGAAACGAGTCTATTATCCTGTCTATAGACTTAACTGCACCAATCGTGTGGAGGGTGGACAGTACCAGGTGACCCGTTTCGGCCGCGGACAATGCGATTGATATCGTTTCAATGTCCCTCATCTCTCCTACCATTATTACATCGGGGTCCTCTCTTAGAGATGATTTCAGGGCTTTTGCAAAATTATCCGCATCCTCGCCTATCTCCCGTTGTGTAACCATGCTTCTTTTATGTCTGTGAAGGTATTCAAGGGGGTCCTCTATTGTGATTATATGATATTGCTGCTGGCTGTTTATAATGTCCAGAACACTTGCAAGCGTAGTTGATTTCCCACTGCCGGTCGCTCCGGTTACAAGTATGAGTCCATTGGATTTCGTCGCAAGCGACCTTATGACTTCGGGAAGTCCCAGGCTGTCAAATGAAGGTATTTCAATCGGAAGCGCTCTGATGGCTATCGCATATGTGCCGCGCTGCCTGTACATGTTGCACCTGAATCTTCCAATCCCCGGCAGGGAATATGAAAAATCCACAACCTTATTATCGGCAAGCTGTCTTTTCTTGGCTTCATCCAGGTGTTCTCCGATAATTTGCATGATGTCGTCCGGCTCAAGTCTCTTTGTGCCTTCAACCGGAATCAGCCTTGAGTTTACCCTGATGAGAGGCTTGGTTCCGACACACAGATGAAGATCCGTAGCACCGCATTCCATTGTCTTTTTTAATAGTGAATTTATGCTCCCGGATTCAATGCTCATAAAAACCCCCGGGATATTATATAATCGAACGAATATCCCCAGCCAATTTTATCATAATAAGATTTTACTGTCTATTGAGGCAATCCTGGTATTCCGACTCCCGGATCTGCCCGCGATTCCGCAGCCATAGCCTTTGTTGCCAACATGAACAACTGCATAATATTCCGGTTCCGGCTTGACATATTATACCTTTGGCGGTGTTTCAACCATTGTTTTGCAAAACTATTCGATTGCTCGGTGGGAAATGCTTCCGTCTTCGGACAAAATCTTGATCCTGTACCCGTTTGCATGGATAACCAGATTGAAATCCCCCAGTCTTTCCGTACCGCATGGGTTGACCGCATATCCCTCTTTCCATCCCGGTTCGACGGGCGAAATCCCCGCAATGTCCTCGACCAGAATAGGTATCGGCGAGCTTGCCCATGGATGGCACAGGCTTGTGTTCCATTTGTAGTCTTTATGCCAGACCTCGAAACAGGTCGTGGCGTCCTGCCTGAGCATGGTTCCCCATGAAAATACGTCGTCAGACAGAATGAGGTCAAAGGCAAGACCGGCGGCTTCATTTTGTATCAATCCCTTGAGAAGGAAATATGCCATGTATACTCCGCAGTTCAATCTTTTCTTTTCAATCATTCCTATTATTTCAGGTATGCTTTCCCGTGGAGCTATCCCGCAGTACAGCGGCATTATGTTTGAATGAAGCGCGGTATGGCTGCTGTCAGGGGTGTCCCTGAACAATTTCCTCCCTCTGTCATAGAAAGCGTCAATATAAGCCTGCCTCAGCTCCGGCAGCCTGTCCTCATACCCGATGCCAAGAATCTCATATATCCTGTTCATGGACAAAACGCCCAAAATGTGGAATATATTGGCGATGTTATGGGTGCCATATGTTTTGCCTATTTCAAGATTGTAGTCATATCCGTCCGTAAAGTCATATGGATTCCTGGGCCAGTCCACGAGATGAAGTTCTTTTGTGATGTCAAAAAGAAGCCCGTCCTTTTCATATCCGCGGTAATAATCCATCATGCCCTTGCAGTAAGGAAGCATCTCCGCCAGGAAGTCCTTGTCACCGCTGTGCTTGTAGTAGATAAGAAGGTTAAGGGGAAACTGGAATGAATAATCAACGAGGGAATTTATATAGTGGTTCAGCGTCGTTGTCTGTATCGATTTTATGTAATATGATGAATCCGCAAAGCCCCTCAGGGCCCTCTTCATGACAGGCAGGTCGCCCGTAAGATAAAAATGGCTTTGTCCCGTTATCGTCATATCTCCCAGATAAAGTCCCTTTTCCCTTGTCGGACAATCAAGGTAGCCCTCCTGTGTTCCTGTCCTGACCCCGTTCTTGCATATTGTCCATATGCCGTTCATTCTTTCATTGGCGGATTCAAAGGCTGTGCTCTCATAATCAAATGGATAATTCCGCGCCTTTATCATGACATTCTCAATAACGACCCCGTCCGGAACAACAAGTTCGATATATCGAAAAGCCATGTAATCGTAAAAAACGGGGTACTCGCCTTTTTCCCCCGACAGAATGAATGTCTGCCTGTAAAGACAGTTGCATCTCATGTTATATCTGGCCCTTCCGTTTTCATCAAGTTCCTCCGCGCACCTGACTTCAATTATATCGCCGCTTTTTCCCGCGGCTTCAAAATATACCGTTCCGGAATATTCGCAGCCCAGGTCATATAAAATTACATTTCCGTCGAACCCGGCCTCGCTTACCGGCCTGACATCGTAAAATTGAAGCCGCCTTGAAATCTGTTTTCTGAACACATGGTCATTGTTGGCCTTTACGGAGGATTTTTCCCAATGTGAATCATCAAATTCCGGAAGCTTCCATTCATATTCCCAGATCCGGGCATCGAAGTTTTCCAGATACTGTGTCCTGTATGCGATTACTTCGCCTCTTCCATAGGCGTTTGTAAGCCTGCAAGGAACATTTTCATCGGTAAAGGCCAGTATTTCTTCCCCGGCTTCAATTTCGGCTATGAAACCTGTCCGGAAATCCCCTCCCGGGGAGACCCTGTTGAGTTCACCCTGATAGTACAGATGTCCGCACAATACATTTCTACCCGGAACCAGATAACCGGTAATATCTATTTCAATATACCCGAACGCAAAGTGGTATGCCGGCGCCGGACCCATATCGATTTGCTTTCCGTCTATATAAATCCTAGCAATGTCGTCCGCGGAATATCTGAGGATTGTTCTTTTCCCCATGCTATCGAATGCAAGCCTGAAAAGAGTGTGTCTGTTTCTGTATTCATCCGGATGCTCCGGATTTTCCTGGTTAAGTATACCTTTTTTTCTTATATCCAACGGATGACTGTCCGCGAACATCCCGTGGACAATCCATCTGGCTTTTTTAAACGGCATAACGCCCCCCTTATTCAATATAGTGACATCATATCAGATTATCAGACACCTTCATATATCATATGGGTACAGGCCGCTATCGCCCTCATCCCTCATTCCTGCCGCGGAAACCACCCCGACACTGCAATTTCCTGTGCTATAATCAAGATATGATTTTGTGGGACGGATATAAAACCGAAACGGATCCGCTGACAGGCCGAAGAATAATCCAGCTGACTTATGGGAAAGCCTTTTGCTATCCCCTTTATTATTTCATTCCATCCGTCACAGCGGATGAAAAGTATCTTGTCTTCCATGGGATGCTCGGCGAAAGCCTTCAACTGTATTCCCTGGAACTTGCCACGGGCAAATCGACAAGAATAACCGACGCCTCACATCCGGATACCCGCTGGGTCCCTTGGTGCTCGCCTGCGCCCCCGGGAGTCCTCGACCACAGGAGCGCACTTGACGCAGTCAACCGGCGGGTCGTTTATTTCGACGGAAATCTGGTCAAGGTAACCCCGGTTGATAAAGCCGACTCCAGGGTGCTGTTTCATCTTGACGATGACCGGCTTGCCATAGGACAGAATTGCGTTACGCCGGACGGTAAATGGTTCGTATACATACATCACGATAAAAAAACATATCATGAAATGACAAAGAACCCGGATTGGGCGGCTTATTATAAAGCAAGGACCTTGTCATTCGAAACCATCATATCCGCATATGGGCTGGACTCCGGGGAATCCAGGGAAATATTAAGGATAAACAGTCCTGTCCACCATGTTTTCCCATATGGGAACAGGCATTTCGTGGTAAACCATCCCGTCAATGAGAACGGTATGCTTTTCATGCCTTTCGAGGGAGGATGGTACACTAATCTTAGAAGCAAGGATGCACGGGGACGTATGCCGTGCCACTGCGCAGCCACATCGCGCGGGATAGCCTATGAAGCATACCTGGGGCATTCCGAGATAATTGCAGGACTACTGAATCCGTTCACACATGAAAGGAAGGAGTTCGCTCTGCCTTCATCATTCGGATATGTTCATACCGGAAACGACCCCGAGGGAAGGCTGTTCTTTTATGAAAACATGAACTATGACGAAACCGGCACAATAAATCATGATATGCACTATGTCGAATCTTTCCAAGGCGGCAGGGCCTGTTTGAAACCCCTGTTGGCAAACCGGCCTTCTTATATTGAAAATTCACAGAAATCGCATTTTCACCCGAGGATGACGCCGGGAAGGAATTTCATCATTTTCACCGGGGGCTGTCCGGACACCCGTACAAACCATGTGTACTTGCTGGATGTGTCGGACATTGTAGAATCGGAGGGGTTTTATTTCCCCGACACAGGGGGTATGGGATGAAGGCAATCACCATGTTTACAATGGCGGTTTGCCCCTATTGTCGGCAGGCCCGGCACTGAATGAAGGAAGCCATTGATGGGAATCATCTTTATGGCAATCTAGAGATCAGGATTATTGATGAACTTTTACATCCGTTCCTTGCTTCAAAATATGACTATTACTATATGCCCACTTTTTTTATCGAGGACGAGAAAGTACATGAGGGTATAGCAACCCGGGATGTTATAGAAAGGATATTCAAGCAGGCACTTGATTCCTAGTCAACATCCGCTTCCAGCCAACCTTTTATCAGTTTGATTTCCTGCAACGCGCAATAAGAGTAGAATCTTCTGAGAAACCTGTACTGCCTTATGGGAAATGGAGGCAGGAGGCAGTCCTTATAACCCGAGAACAAAAGTCTGGCGGGAGTGATGATTGCGTACACCGGATTCCTCAGGTTTCTGAATGCCTTTACAATATATGGAGCCTTCAGGTCTGCCGCCTTGTTATCCTTCCCTGTTCTTTCCGTGACATAGTTGATGAAAAACTCCTTTTTCCTGTCCCTTATGACAGGCGCCATGGATTCGAAACTGTCCATGACCTCATAATCCATAAGGGGCGCCCTCCATTCGAACCCATACATCTCGTAAAGCCTGTGGGAATTTATTATATGCTTGCCCCTTACATTGTCATAACCGGCGTTTTCATATATGCGCTCCGCCTGCCTGCCGGTAAATTTCTCCCCCTCCGGGAAATATTCCGCGAACCTGTGGTAATAATAATCCTTTCTGCGGCCCTTCAGGGAATAAAGCTTCATGTAGTATTTCCACATAATTTCATATATCTGATCCCTGGTGTACTCCTTGTCTTCATCGAACTTGCCGTTTGCAATTACACCGATATGCCCCGTTACGAAAACAGAATCCCCGGGTATCGCCTTGTCAGCCTTGAGTTTGCGTATTATATAATGTTCCTGCATATGGGCGATAGAAGTCAGGTTGCCCGCATACCTGATGTAATCAAGGCTTTCCTTGTCCCCATAGGTTCCGCGCCATTTTTTTCTGTCATATTCAATCAGTATATGCCTGCAGCCAAAATACTCTGCAACCTTTATTGCCGGCTTCAACTCGGGACTGTTCCTCCACCCATATGTAAAACAAATGACATTCTCATAATTCAGCATTTTCAGCATCATAAGACACGCCCTTGAGTCAACCCCCCCGCTAAGGGCAAGCACCGCCGTCCTTCCTTCAAGCGATACGACCAAGCGCTTTGCGGCCTTCATAATTACATCATCCAGTTCCTTGGCGGCTGAACCCTTGTCGTATATTGCGTAGTCTTTTGTAAAAAGCGTCTTATATCTTATGTATTCCGCTTTACAACCGGTTTTGTCATAAACCAGGCAATGCATTGCGCTTATTTGAAAAATATTATCAACAAGCGTCTCATTGAAAAAAACGCATCCCGAATGCAGATAGTCAATCAATCCGTTTTTATTTATTTCGATGAATTTGGTTTTCACCGCGATGCTTTCGGCATCATCGCTCAAATAAAAAACTTCATCCTTCATCGTATGGAAAATCGGAAAGCTTCTTAGCGTATCAGCGGCTGCATACACCCAATCGTCACAAATCATAACAATGGCAAAGCATCCGTTGATCCTGCTTGCCAGTCCTATGAAATCCTCCTTGCTCCTTACATTGTCAAATATGCCGGGAACCGATTCGGTCGGCATATATTTGCCGTCAATATAAAAATAGCCTTTTACGCTGATTCCATTCCTTGAATGCCACTTGAATCCCAGGTTCCTTATCAAGCTGATGTCTGTCTTCATATCCCGCTCCCTTATGATAATTTTCCACAAACTTTCAATAGTATATATCGCACAGCCTATCGGCTGTTTCTTCAAGCAGTTCCGGATTTTCCCGGGCGAGATATTCAAGCACCGTGAACTTCGATGACATCGTGTTTCCGTACATTATGCTTCTCTTGAACAAATCCCTGTCTATTCCCGCTTCAACCGGGGAAGTCTTGCATCCTGCATCCTTCAATATTGACTCTATTTCATCAGCATCAATGTAATCGACCTCGACAGGCAGTCTATCCCTTACCATATCGAACAGTCTGCAGATTATTACCGTTCCGATTCCTACCGAATTGCCATGCAGCTCATGCTCCACTCCCCTGCGTATGCAGTCGACATCCCAGTAGTGGACCATATGGTGTTCTGCCCCGGACGCAGGCCGCGTGCCTTTATAAAGGCCCATGGCCATTCCGGCTAAAACCAGTGCCTCCATTGTGTTCACCACTGCCTTCTCATCTCTTTTTTTCAGTCCGGCCGAGCTTTGCCTGCACTTTGCCACAGCGTTCTCCACCAGTCCCGCGATTTCCGCGCAATAATGCTCTCCGTTCATATCCCTCCCGAAACGCCATTCACGCAGGGCATTGTATTTTCCGATGACATCCCCGAAACCGGCCGTAAGCATTTCATATGGAGCATTTTTCAAAACATCCGTTTGTCCGAATATTGCCCGGGGATATTGCCCCTGTATACTTTGCTTGACATTGTTTATTATCAATGAAGATGTGACCGATGCATATCCGTCCATGGAGGGTGCTGTGGCAATTACCGTATAGTCGACGCCCATCTTGTAGCTTATCTGTCTTGTTATGTCGTTGATTACACCCGAACCCACTGCCATGAAGTGGTCTGTGTTCCTTTCCATCCTTGCGAGAACACTTCCTATAATGGCGTCGTCGGGAGCTATGGCAAGTCCGTTTCTCCCCTGCACGACATGAAGCGCAAGCTTTTGTCCGGCCCCGGACAGTCCTTCCTCTATTTGTTTTCCCGCAACTTTGTATGTGTTTTCATCACAAATCAAGGTTTTTTTACCGGGATATTTAGCCGAAATATAATTAATTGCGTTTTCATTGGCGCTTTCCGATATGTCGATCAGATCGATGTCAACCGAATGTGTCCGTTTGCATGAACATTCGTACTTTGTCCCGGCCAATTCTCCTATTGTCATTTCTGATAAATGCATTGATATACCCCCTGTTCCAATATATTACTACACTGGAAAATTTTTTCAAGATGGCTTGCTCTCCGGCATTATCCGGAAAATCACCTAATAAAAAAGCCCCCGCTTATGCAGGGGCATCCTTATCCTTTTGATCAGGCAATGCCCATGGCCTGCAGCAGCCTGAAAATCATGGCCGCAGCATGTGCCCGCGTTGCATTCCCGTCGGGAGCAAATTCCGCAGATGTCATCCCTTTTATTATCCCCAGTTCATATGCGGCTTTTATATACTCCCGGTCACTGAAGCTCAGCTGGAATATGTCGAGGAATCCTTCATCGGATTCCGCCGCCAGGGTCGAAATGTCTTCTCCGGAATAGTAGGCATATGCCCTTATGACAGCCCTTGCCATGTCCAGTCTTTTCATCGGTTTGTCCGGATTGAAATACGTTCCTTCGATGATACCGGCGTTTTCCATTGCGCATACATAAGGATAATACCAAGAATTCATGTCCACATCGGCAAATCCGCTAAGCGTTGAATTTGTTTCCAGCCCGATTGCCTCACAGACAAGCTTTGTGAACTGTGCGTTCGTTACAAGTCCTTCGGGGAGAAATGTCCCGTCCCCCATTCCATTTATTATATTAAGCGAGGACAGCGGGTAGATGTATTCAGCCCCCCAGTAACTTGATGAAATATCACTAAACGACATACCCGTGAGTACAATTTGATAAACTCCGGTTGGTCCGGCTTCATAGGAAAACATTCCATTGTCATAATAGGCCCAAATATTTACCAGCCCGGTTTCCAAATAATAACGCCTTCCCCTTATGTCTTCGTATGAATACAGGTTACTGGGTTCGGGGACTTCAATTCCGAACCGATTTATGTTGGTATCTATATATATACCTTCGACAATCGGAAAATACTTGACGTCAAGGCCTTCTATTTCCTTTCCGTTATCCAGTATGGCGTACAAATCCTTTGTTCTTCCCTGTACAAGGGCATCGTTTGGTATTGTTATCCTGCAATCCTCAAATATTATATCGAGTCCTTTTCCGGCATTCGCCAGCATATTGACGCTTTCGTTTTCAATCAGCAGGTAAAACTTTTCGAGCGGTCTGTCGGAAAAATCAATGACCTTCTTTTCACTGGCAAGATATTTTGCGGCAATAAGCCCGTCCACCGCCAGGTCAAGCCCGTAATATGTCTCATAAACCGCATCATTAACAGCTTCGTCAAGGGCAATGTCGCTCAGTACGATACTTTTAGAAATTACCAGCGGAATGGTGTATGTCATACCCAGGCCGGGCCATGTTATGCTCAGGTCATATATCCCTGCTGAAAGTGGGAGAGGAGTGAATGCATGAATTTTTTTTGAATTTACGATTGTAATGTCGCTGAGGTCAATGTACCTTCCCTTTCCTCTTATTACAAGAGATATGTCGTCTTCATCGGATGGAAACTCTATGTTCATGGCATTTACGTAAAAATCAACCGGCGCAGAGCGTGAAATGACGGGTGGATCCATCCATATCTCATTATCCACGATATACAGGGTTTCCCTGTAGTAGTTGCCCTCGTATATGAAGCGGACTTGTGCTTCGGTTTTGCCAGCGAAATGTTCCCTGTCGGGATAAATTCTGAATACCCTGTCGCTAATCTTGGAATATGCAACGACGACCCCGTCAAACTGGAAGGCACCGTTGATGTCCTCGGGAGGATTGTAGAATTTTACCGTCAGTCCGTTGTTAGTCAATTCATCCGCAGTTATCGGATTTATGTCAAAGTCGATGTGCCCGATCCTTACTTCTATGCAATTGCTTTTGAATATGCTTATCGGTGCGCCCATTTCCACTGGTATCTCGAGCCGAAGTCCGTAATTCATTGCCGGGACATGGTACATCTTCAAGTCGAACTCTATCGTGACATCGTCTATGATCTCCAGGTTATAGACATCCTCGACCGTCGTATACATAATGTCCACTTCGACCCCGGTTTTAGTAAACTCAGTATTTTCGCAAACGACCCTGACGTGGCCGCCGGAAATATGAACCATATTGTCAATCTGCGGGGCTGTAACGGATACTATGGCCGGAGAAGCTTCTGCCCGGGCCGTTGGAAGCAATGTGAAAACCAGGACAACCGACAAAAAAATGCCAATAAACTTTTTCATGATAAATTCCACCCTTTCGGTATTGTGCATTCATTTTACCACTATATATGACTAATATCCACAGCCCGGCTATCTGCAGACCGGCTGGTTAACCGAGGAACGACTTCAACCTGTCCGTTATCATCGACAGGACCACCTGGTTGTAACCGCCCTCGGGGATAATCACATCTGCATGTTTTCTGCTTGGTTCAACAAAACGGTCGTGCATGGGCTTGACCGTGCCTATATATTGTTCGAGGACCGATTTTAGGCTTCTTCCTCTTTCGTTTACATCCCGTTCTATCCTTCTTGCAAGCCTTATGTCTGAATCAGTGTCTACATAAACCTTTATATCCATGACGTCCCGCAGCTCGGGATTTTCAAAGAGAAGCACGCCTTCGATTATAATGACCTTCGCCGGCCTGACCTCTATGGTTTCATCAAGCCTTGTATGCGTAACAAAAGAATATACGGGGCGTTCAATGCTTTCCCCATCCTTCAATCTTTTCAAATGCCTTATCAAAAGGTCTGTCTCAAGGGAATCGGGATGGTCGTAGTTAAGCCTGCACCTGTCTTCATACGGCATATCATCGTTTTTATTATAATAAAAATCATGACATAATAAAACGGCGTTTTCCCCAAGCGTATTCTTTATGCCTTTTGCAAGTGTAGTCTTTCCCGATCCGGTTCCCCCGGCTATTCCAAGGACTATTCTTTGTTCCATGCAAATATTTTATCACAGTTTTTTCCATTATGTATTGTCAACTTGCACATCGTGGATTGTTTAACATTCCCCGCCCTTTACATTATCACGCCATTAAATTATCATAATAATATAGCAAAAGTCCAAAAAAGGATTTGCCCGATGTCATATAAGATAGCAGCCGCAATAGATATAGGCAGCAACGCCGTGAGAATGGAAATCGCCGAACAAAACAAACCGGGCGTCAAATGCCTGGAGTTTCTGCAGGCTCCTTTATATCTGGGACATGATACATTTACGATGGGGAAAATATCATTCGAGAAAACCGAACGTCTTTGTTCGATTATCAATTCCTTCATAAAAACCGCATCGCAATACGGGGTTGAAAATATTGAGACGGTCGCAACCACTGCATTCAGGGAAGCCGAGAACAAGGAATATATAATTGACCTGGTGAGGCTGAGGACAGGAATTACCATAAGCGTGTTGGACGACCCCGAGGAAAAGACCATAATCTACCGCGAGATGCTTCGCCGCGACGAAGGTTCGTGGAAAAACGCCGTCATTTCATATGTTGGGACCGGAAGCCTGGGAATAGCCATAATGGAAAAAGGCCTTATCAAATTCACACAGAACATAAGGATCGGATCCCTGAAGCTGAGTGAAATCCTGGAGCCGGTCGAAGGATACACCAAAAAGTTCCATATAATAATAGAGCAGTATATCAGCACATACATAGATGTGCTGAAAAATCTTCTTTCGCTCGACCGTAAAACCGAATTCATTGCATCCGGAAAGGAAATCGACCTTATCGCCGAGCTCATGGAGATTGAAATCACCGATAATTTCTTCAGCATATCACGCAAGGCGTTCACAGCCTTTTATGATTCCATCAAAACCCTCACCCCGGGACAGATAAACGAAAAATATGGCCTTCCTCCCGAAAGAGCTGAAATCCTGCTTCCTTCCGCCGCTGTTTTCAAGATATTGATGGACTTCTCCAAGTCGGATACTCTTACCGGATGCAATATTAACATGTGCGATGCACTGGTCTATAAACAGCTGTATCCGAACAAGTTCGACCAGGTCAATGCCAAGTTTGACAAGAGCATACTCAACTCGGCTATTTTCGCAGCCATGAGGTTTCGTTACGACAGAAAGCACATAGCCGCTGTTTTTGATTATTCCATAATAATATTTGATTCAATCCGGGAAATACACGGTTTAAGCGACCGGGAAAAACTTTTGCTGCAGCTTGCCTGCATACTCCATGACTGCGGGAAGTTCATTAACCTGAAGGATCACTTTAACCATTCCCATGACCTTATAAAAAAACTGGAGCTTCCGGGGCTCAATACCCGGGACCGCGACATTGTCGCGAATGTGTCGAAATACCACAGTGAAATGATTCCGCTTCCGGAACACGCAAACTTTTCAGCGCTTTCGCCCGAAGATCGTGTGCTGGTTGCCAAGCTTTCAGCAATAATCCGGCTGGCAGACGCCCTCGATAAAAGTCATCTTCAGAAGTTCAGTGAAATGGAGGCTGTTTTTTCCGATAATATGCTGATGGTCAGGGCAACCGCCGGCGGAGAGGCTATTCTTGAGGAGTGGGCTTTTAAGCAAAAGGCCGATTTCTTTGATGATGTCTTCGGTATCCAGGCCCGACTTCTGGTCGAAAGGAAGCTTTAATGGAGATTGCAAAGTCCTTCCCATTCACAAACCGCGAACTCAGCTGGCTTGATTTCAACTCGCGTGTTCTTGGTGAGGCTCTTGATGAAACAGTCCCGTTGCTGGAGAGGATAAAATTCATATCAATAGTTTCATCCAATCTGGATGAGTTCTTCATGGTAAGGATAGCCGGTCTTAAAGAACAGATTTCGGCAGGCTTCCTACGGACCGACCCATCCGGACTGACACCTGCAGCGCAGTTGAAGTCTGCGTCCGCAAAAATACACGGAATGGTCTCCCGCCAATACCGCTGCTTT
Source organism: Clostridia bacterium (assembly GCA_046484775.1). Classification (GTDB taxonomy): domain Bacteria; phylum Bacillota; class Clostridia; order DUPQ01; family DUPQ01; genus JAFGQE01. The sequence goes on from JAWOIG010000149.1 coordinate 16,484, forward strand.
GCAAAGACTCTGATTCCCCTTATGCATAAGAACGGAATTACCTTTACCGAACCAGAAGGTCTGACGGAAAGGCAATCCGAGTATATGTCCGAGTATTTTGATGACATTGTCTTTCCCGTCCTTACACCGATGGCAATCGACGCGGGAAGGCCTTTTCCCTTTATTCCGGGCAAGACCCTGAACATAGCTTTCCGTCTGGGGCATGAAGGCAGGGAACATCATGCCATAGTCAGGGTTCCATCCATAATCCCGCGAATAATCAGGATTCCCGCAGGTTTGAATGATGAATGCTATTTATTCCTAGAGAATTTGATAATTGAAAAAGCCCAGGTCTTGTTCAAGGGTTATGATATTCTTGGTTTCACATGTTTTCGAGTTACACGAGATGCGGATCTTTCAATCGACGAGGATGACGCAGTGGATCTTCTCAGCGAAATTGAGCATCAGGTGAGGCAAAGACAGTGGGGATTGCCGGTACGACTGGAAATCGACAGAAAATCCGACGGCCAGACCCGCTCCTTCCTCTCAAGCGCACTGGATATTTCTTCCATTGACACATATTTTATAGACGGGCCGATTGACTTGTCCTGCCTTTTTGATTTTTCCTCGGTTCCCTTGAACTTTCCCGACCTAAGGTATCCGGAGCAAATTCCCGTCTTGCCGCAGTTTGCAGCCCGGGAAAGCTTGTTCGAGGCAATCTCAAAAAGCGACCTGCTCGTCCATCATCCTTATGAATCCTTTGACAAAGTGCTTGATTTTCTGAATGAAGCCGCGGACGATCCGGATGTTCTGGCAATCAAGCAGGCCCTTTACCGGGTCAGCGGCGACTCCCCCGTTGTACGGGCCCTAATAAGGGCTGCGAACAATGGCAAGCAGGTCACTGTCCTTGTTGAGCTGAAGGCTCGCTTTGACGAGGAAAACAACATTACATGGGCCAGGAAACTCGAGCTTGAAGGATGTCATGTCGTCTATGGTATCCCGGGCTTGAAAATTCATTCAAAGCTTCTGCTTGTAATCCGGAGGGAGAGGAGCGGCATCAAAAGATACATGCACCTCGGAACGGGAAATTACAATGACAGGACCGCCCGTTTATACACCGACTTCGGGTTTTTCACCGCCCGCGAAAGTTTTGCAGTTGATGTCTCATCGGTTTTTAATAATCTTACAGGGTACACTGTTGAACCCGGAATGAAAAAACTTGCCGTCGCACCCGGCGGCCTCCGGGGGTTTTTCAGCCGGATGATCAGCAACGAAATAAGAAACGCCCGGGAAGGCAGGCCTGCTAAAATAATCGCAAAGATGAACAGCCTGTCAGACCCTGATATAATCAATCTTTTATATGAGGCTTCCTCGGCAGGCGTTGAAATAAATCTGATTGTAAGGGGAATTTGCTGCCTTAAGCCCGGAATCAAGAAAGTCAGCTCCAATATAAAGGTTAAAAGCATCATCGGCCGATACCTTGAACACAGCAGGATCTACTATTTTCATAATGGGGAAGACCCCTTGATTTATATCGGCAGCGCCGACATGATGACCAGAAACCTTGACCGGAGGGTTGAATCGCTTTTCCCCATCGAGGATGGTGAAATCAAGAAGAGAATCCTGGATGTCATTGATATTCTTTGGAATGAAACCGACAAGACCAGATGGCTCAAATCAGACGGGAGATATACCCTTCCCGAAAAAACCGGCAGGGAAGCTCATGTTCTTCTGTATGAATATGCAAAACACATTAATTCGGCCGATTGATCAGATGTTTACTGCCTCATGCCTCTCCCCGGGCCATGCAAACATTTCTCGATTGAATCACGCAAGCGGCTTGTTTATTTGTTATCTTGCCTACCGGCATAAAAGCCCGTACTCCCTCAGAATTATTCTGTCCGGCGGATTGATTTCCGCCGGCAGGCTGTCCATGTTGAAAAAAGCCGCATTGCTGCTTTCGATTCCATCGGCATTGATGATTCCTTCATATCCATCTGAGATGAAAATGCATACTGCATTGTAAACCTCATCCCCGTTGGGATAAACATGACGCATTTCTTTTCCCGAGAACAGCTTCATCATCCGCAGCTTTCTTACGGTAAGCCCTGTTTCTTCCCGGACCTCCCTTTTTGCGGCTTCCTCGAACGTCTCTCCCAGCTCCATGCTCCCTCCCGGAATCCCCCATGTATCATTGTCCGTGCGTTTTATAAGAAGAATCCTGTTCCCGCCATCCCTGACGATTACCCCGCTTCCCACAAGGAACATGGGTTTATGACCGATCATGCGGCGCATGCTCTTAATATAGTCGTTCATAATGTCTTTCACTCGAAGCCCGCAGCTGTTCAAGAAGAACACTGCCTTCTTCAACCGACGGAGCGTCCACACCGATTATTATATTCCGTTTTTCCGGCCATTTTCCGTCAAGGAGATCCATCATGGTCCGGCTATTGCTGTTGGTCCAGCAATATACCGGTACGTTTTCAGGCGCCAGGGAGCATACGGACTCAAGCGAATGAAGCGAATCATCATAATCAAACCCGGTAACCGGGGGCATGTTTATAAAACTGTTGATTACTTCGGGATAAGTCCCGCAATAGTGTATCCGTCCTCCACCGATCGATTCAAGAAATCTTATGTCCCTTTTCAATATGAATTCCCTGTACATCACGGGGCTTATCAGATGAACCGTACAGTTGCTTATTCTTCCGGCTCCCTGCCATAGGCTTCCCCAGTCGAAGAACCAGCCGTCCCTGTTTGTCGTCAACGGTGCCAGGCCTTTTATAAGATCAATCAGATAATCAGTTATGAAATCAAGAAAATATCCGAGCTCATCCGGGTTGTCGTAAAAATCGAAGATTATATCGTTTCCCCTTATCAAGTGTGCATTATTGAAGGGACCCTGGGTATCAGGCAGTTGGATTTCCACGCCTTCGGGGAGATTTTCCCGGTAAAACTGTGTGAACTCATGCAGCCTGCCATACCAACCGGCGAATTTCCCCGGCCTGCCCAGTTTGTCCACGTCCCGTATGTCATGAAGCACGTGTGTGCTTGCGCAAGGCAGGTTGTTTGGCGGGATATATATTTCACATCCGAATGCCGCGGCTATCTGAGCGGTCCCGAAATTCACCCTTGCGGCGGGAACCCTATCATCCCCGACCTTCACATGCGCACTGATCGTCCTTAACTCATCCTCGAACATTTTCTTCGGATCCGCCAGTCTTTCTTCCCATCTGTATGTTTCCAAAGGTGTGTTTATAACAAACATGGGCATGCTGTCCGCAGGTTTCAGGCGCATTGTTTTATATTTTTCGTATGTTGCTGCAAATCTTTCAAGCTGCTTGTCGCTGAAATGCAATATATTTGAATAATCCATATAAAAACCATCCTTACCTGATGATTATATTTCCTGAAGGGCAAACAATCAATTCATAAAACATCTGTGTGTTTCATGTTTTTATCCGGGTTCTGATTTTCATGAGACTGCCTTATGGAAGTATGGTGGATCCCATGAGAAACCTATCGACCTCCCTTGCTGCTCCGCGGCCTTCCATGATCGCCCATACCACCAGGCTCTGGCCTCTTCTCATGTCTCCCGCCGCAAATACCTTTCCGACATTAGTCCCGTACGCGCCCGGCTTCGTCATTGTGTTTCCACTCCCGTCCGTTTTTATTCCAAAAGCGTTCATAAGGTCTTTTTCCGGTCCTGTGAATCCCATCGCAAGCAAAACCATATCAGCCTCATGAGTCATCTCCGTCCCTTCGATTTCCCCGGGGAAAAAACGGCCTTCATGATCCCTTTTCCATTCGATGCCGACAGTTTTCAATCCCGTGACATTATTTCCGTCATCCCCTGTGAAATCTTTTGTGGAAATACAATATACCCTTGGGTCCGTCCCGAACAATGCAATGCATTCTTTCTGTCCATAATCGACTTTCTTTATCTTTGGATATTCCGGCCATGGATTATCAGAGGTCCTCCCGGCAGCAGCCTCGGGCATTATCTCGAACTGCCGGACGCTTTTGCAACCCTGCCGTATGGTCGTTGCAACACAGTCGTTTCCGGTATCCCCGCCCCCTATTACTATTACATTTTTATCTTTTGCCGATATGAACTTTCCGTCTTCGTGTTTTGAATCCAAATAACTCTTTGTATTCGACGACAAGTATTCCACTGCAAAATGTATCCCGTTCAAATTCCTTCCCTCTATATTCAAATCCCGCGGCACGGTTGATCCACAGCATAAAACAATGGCGTCATACTTTTCCATCAATTCCCCTGCCTGCAAATCCCGTCCCACTTCAGTTCCCGTTACAAACTCTATGCCTTCAGCTTTCATAAGGTCAATCCTGCGCTTAACTATCCCTTTCTCCAGCTTCATTGAAGGAATGCCATACATCATAAGGCCGCCCGCCCTGTCGTCCCTTTCATATACTGTGACCCTGTGCCCCACTTTGTTAAGTTGATCAGCGCATGCAAGGCCGGCCGGACCGCTTCCCACAACAGCGACGCCCTTTACCGTTCTCTTGACCGGTATGAACGGTTTGACCCAGCCCTGTTCAAAGGCTCTTTCTATTATTGCCATCTCATTGTTCTTTATTGTTATCTGTGGATTGATTATCCCCAGGGTGCAGGAGCCTTCGCACGGCGCGGGACACACACGCCCCGTAAATTCCGGAAAATTGTTTGTTTTTGCAAGCCTTTCATAAGCAGCCTCCCACAGTCCGTTGAAAATCAGATTGTTCCATTCAGGTATCAGGTTGTTAAGAGGACAACCGCTCGGCATGCCGTTTAAAATTATTCCGCTGTGGCAAAACGGCGTTCCGCAGTCCATGCATCGCGCGGCCTGCTCAATTCTCTCTTCATCCAAAATCGAAAGCATGAATTCATTCCAGTCCCTGATTCGTTCAAGCTCCGGTCTGCAAGGCAGTTCTTTTCTTGTGTGCTCCATGAATCCCGTGGGTTTTCCCATTTTAAGGCCCTCCTATACGGCATACCTGCGAAAAGCCGCAAACCGGGCGGTTTCTTCATCCGCCCCACCATCCATCGCTTCTTCTATCGCGGTTATTATGTTTTTATAATCAACGGGTATTACCTTGACGAATCTGTCGATCGTTTCTTCCCATTTGTCAAGCAATCTTTCGGCAAGCGAGCTGCCCGTGTATGTAAAATGTCTCTTTATCATGCTTCTTACAAAATCGGCCTCTTCGTTCCTTGTAAGTCTTTCCAAAAGAACCATGTCCCTGTTCACGAATTTATCAAAACTTCCGTCATCGTCATATACATAGGCTGTTCCGCCCGACATTCCGGCGGCGAAATTCCTCCCCACTTTTCCAAGGACAATAACCCTTCCGCCCGTCATGTATTCGCACCCGTGGTCGCCAACGCCTTCTACAACAGCGTTGACACCGCTGTTTCTTACGCAGAATCTTTCTCCTGCCACTCCATTGATATATGCTTCGCCGCCTGTTGCGCCATAAAAGGCGACATTCCCGATTATAATGTTTTCCTCCGGCTTGAAATCAGACTCCTCCGGGCATTTGACTATGATCTTTCCGCCCGACAAACCCTTTCCGATATAGTCGTTGCTGTCTCCCTCAAGATGAAGGGATATGCCCTTGGGCATGAATGCGCCGTAACTTTGTCCCGCAGACCCCTTCATATACAGACAAATCGTATCTTCCCTGAGCCCTTGGTCTGCATATATCCTGCTTATCTTGCTGCCGACATAGGTTCCGATATCCCTGTCCGTATTTCCTACGGGCAGGACCGCCGTTGTTTTTTTACCGCTGGCTATCGAATCATGAAGAAGGTGGTCAAGCACACGATAATCATATGATTTTTCTATGCCGTGGTTCTGCTTCCTGCTGTTGTATCTTGTGCTGCCTTCCGGGAGTGCGGGCATGTAAAACAGCGACTTTAAGTCAAGGCCCCTGGTTTTATAATTATCTTCTTGCCGGCCGGCTTTCAAAAGATCCGCCCTTCCGACAAGCTCATCCAGCTTCCTGAATCCCATCCGTGCCATGTGCTCCCTCATCTCCCCGGCGATGAATCTCATGAAATTCACTACATATTCAGGTTTCCCCTTGAAATTCTTCCTCAGTTCCGGGTTCTGGGTTGCAACTCCCACCGGGCAGGTGTCAAGATTGCAGACCCTCATCATGACGCATCCTATTGCCACAAGCGGAGCGGTGGAAAATCCGAATTCCTCGGCGCCAAGAAGAGCCGCGATTATTACATCCCTTCCCGTCATAAGCTTGCCGTCGGTTTCCAGCTTGACCCGGTCCCTGAGGTTATTGAGAATCAGGGTCTGGTTCACCTCCGCAAGCCCAAGTTCCCATGGAAGGCCGGCATGCTTCATGCTTGTCCTTGGCGCCGCGCCCGTGCCTCCGTCATATCCGCTTATCAGAATAACATCAGCCTTGCCTTTGGCAACGCCGGCAGCTATGGTTCCTACCCCGACCTCTGATACAAGCTTTACATTTATAAGAGCTTCCGAGTTGGCCATCTTTAAATCGTGTATCAACTGAGCCAAATCCTCAATCGAATAAATGTCATGGTGAGGCGGGGGAGAAATGAGTCCTACACCAGGGGTTGACAATCTGGACTTTGCTATCCATGGGTATACCTTTCTTCCCGGCAACTGGCCGCCCTCGCCCGGTTTTGCGCCCTGGGCCATTTTTATCTGAATTTCCTTTGAGTTGACGAGATAATGGCTGGTAACCCCGAATCTTCCCGAAGCAACCTGCTTTATGGCACTGCAGCGCGAATCTCCGTTTGAATCACGTATGAACCGGTCGGGTATCTCACCGCCTTCGCCGGTATTGCTTTTGGCACCAAGCCGGTTCATCGCAATCGCCAGCGTTTCATGGGCTTCCTGGCTTATGGATCCATATGACATGGCGCCTGTCTTGAACCTCCTGACGATTTCATCGATGCTCTCGACCTCGCCGATGGGAACGGGTTCGTAAGGCGAGTCTATTTCAAGCAGGCTTCTTATCGTTGCCTTCTCCCCATTTTCAAACATTCCCGAATATTCCTTGAAAAGCGAGTATTTGCCCGTTCTGCATGCCTGCTGAAGCTTTTGTATCGTTCCCGGATTGTACAGATGGTACTCGCCGTTGCTTCTGTATTTATAGTCGCCTCCCGGCTCGGGAATATAGTTCCTTCTCATTATGTCGAATGCAAAACGATGTCTTTCAACGGCTTCACGGCCGATATCCTTGATGTCAAGGCCCCCTATCCTGGATGGTGTTCCGGTAAAATATTCTTTGATAACACCAGCGCCTATTCCCAGCGCCTCGAATATCTGAGCTCCCTGATAACTCAGCAATGTCGATATTCCCATCTTTGACATCACCTTGACTATTCCTTTTGTAACGGCCTTTACATAATTGTATTCCGCGGCTTCGTAATCCGTTTCCCTTATGGTTCCTTCCGTTATCATGTCCCTGATGCTTTCAAAAACGAGATATGGGTTTACCGCGCTTGCGCCATAACCGATCAGCGCCGCGAAATGATGGACTTCCCTTGGTTCACCGGATTCCACTATTATGCTGACCCTGGTCCTCTTCCCGTTTTTTATAAGATAATGGTGAAGGCCTGAGGAAGCAAGCAGCGCGGGAATAGGCGCATTTGATGAATTTATCCCCCTGTCTGAAAGAATCAGAATATTGGCGCTGTCTTCTATGGCCTTGTCGGCGGTTTCAAAAACCCGTATCATCGCCTCTGCCAGAGCTTCCCCTCCGTCGTCGGGAGAGAACAATATTGGTATCGTGAATGATTTGAAGCCTTCTTCATCAATGTTTTTCAATATTGCCATCTGGCCGTTGGTCAGCAGCGGCGACTCGATCTTTATCTGGCGGGCGCTGAGCTCCTCGGCGTTCAGAAGATTTTTCTGTGAACCGATGTACATCTCCGTTCCCGTGACTATCTCCTCCCGTATTGCATCAATGGGGGGGTTCGTAACCTGCGCAAACAACTGCTTGAAATAGTTGTAAAGAAGCTGCGGTTTTTTTGAAAGCACGGCGAGGGGCGAATCATTTCCCATCGCTCCGATTGATTCCTCCCCGGTCTCCGCCATCGGTTTTATAAGAAGATTCAAATCTTCATATGTATATCCAAAGGCGTACCTGTACTTGTTTGGATTCATCAACGGCGGCATTTCTTCGGGCTCGCAGCCAACTGTGTACAGGGTCTTCATGTTGTCCTTTATCCATTTGCCGTAGGGTTTTTCTTTCGAAATCGTTCTTTTCAGTTCCTCGTCGCCTATGATTCTGCCCGCCTCGGTATCAACCAGCAGCATCCTGCCCGGCCTAAGCCTTTCCTTATATAGAATCTCGTCCTCTTCTATGTCGAGAACACCTACTTCAGAAGCTAGTACAAGCATATTGTCCTTGGTTACGTAATATCTTGAAGGCCGGAGTCCGTTCCTGTCCAGAACGGCCCCCAAAGTAGTTCCGTCAGTGAAAACTATTGCGGCGGGGCCATCCCATGGTTCCATCAGGCATGAATGAAATTCGTAGAAATCCCGCTTGTATTTCTCCATGTTCTTGTTCCTTGACCATGGCTCGGGTATCATCATCATCGCCGAATATGCCAGAGACCTTCCCGAAAGGTGAAGAAACTCCATGCAGTTGTCAAACATCGCCGAGTCGCTTCCATTTGAATTTATTATCGGGTATACCTTCGACAACTCATCTCCGAAGGCATCTGACGCAAGCATGGATTTTCTGGCGTTTATCCAGTTTACATTTCCATGCAGCGTGTTGATTTCGCCGTTGTGGATTATGTATCTGTTCGGGTGCGCCCTTTCCCAGCTTGGGAATGTATTTGTGCTGTAGCGCGAATGAACGGTGGCAATTGCGGATTTGAACGAAGGATGCGTCAGGTCCTTGTAAAATCTTCCGACTTGTTCCGCGAGCAGCATGCCTTTGTAAACTATTGTCCGGGATGACAGGCTGGGAATATAGAATCCGTCGATTTTTTCCCGTTCAAGAGTATTTTCCGTCTGTTTTCTTATAATGTACAGCTTTCTTTCAAAGTCCATCTCCGTTGAGAGGTCTTCCGAACGGGCTATGAATGCCTGCATTATAAAAGGCATGCATTCAAGGGCTGTTTTTCCAAGACATGTATCCTCCAGGGGGAGCTTTCTCCAACCAAGGAATTCCTGACCTTCCCTTGACACCGACTGCTCGAAAATATACTGGCAGTGCTGTCTTAGCTCAAGATTTTGCGGTAAGAAAAACATCCCGACCGCATACCTTCCGGCCTCGGGAAGCTTTATCTGCGCCTGAGCGCATGCCTTTTTAAAAAATTGGTGTGGAATCTGCAGAAGGATTCCCGCTCCGTCCCCGGACTTTTCATCCGACCCGCTGGCTCCGCGGTGTTCTAGATTAATCAGTATTTCCAATGCCCTGGTTACCACTTTATGTGATTTTTTCCCGTCTATGCTGACAATGGCCCCAATCCCGCAGGCATCGTGCTCATAATCCGGATCATACAATCCTTGCTTCAAAGGATATCCATATTGATTCATGGCCGTTGTTCCTGCCTTTCCCCCGTCGTCGGACTTTCCTCGCTTTTTTCGGCTGCCGTTGCTTTCCCGCTTAAATTACTCAGTATTTTATCACGCAGCTTATGCAATATCAATGTAAAAATCGGTTATTTTGCAATATTTTGATTTTTTTCTTGCATTTTGCTATCTAAATTGTTTAATTGCATCTAAATTTTGATTATAATATGCAATTTTTTGAATTGCAGTCCATCTCACAATGTTCCTGCGCGGATTAACCTGCCCGGGAAATTGCATAAACAGGCTGATTTCAAAACCGCGTTGAAATCCCCGCAAATTTTTGCGGGGATTATTACTTCATCGGTATTTGCATTATGCGGTTGCATCAAGCCGGTTATTTGATTCTGATTCCGAATATTTTTCTGGCATAAGATCCGACTACGGCTATGTCGTTATATACCCCTGGGGTTCCTTCTATGTTGGCGCCAAGCGAAACCACATCAAGTATCCTTCCGGTCTTCCCTTCGAGCAGATACATGTTCCCTGCAAAATTGCAATACAATATATATGCCTTTCCTTCCGGCGTGTACACTGCTGTCGGCGAGCTCCAGCTATAGGGTTCTGAATCAAGCGACCAAACTTCCTCCCCGGTTTTCTTATCAAGTGCTACAAGTTTTCCGTTGTATTCCCCGCCGTATTTGGCCAACGGGAAAATAACGATTCCGTCAATTTCATGCTTGCCCACGACGGGCGTTCCCAAAACCCCTCCGTTAATAACCGAATTATATCGGCACATGTATTTTTTCGCCCAGACAAGTTCCCCCGTGAGAGCATTATACTTGGAAAGGGTGGCTTCATATTCGCCCTTTGCGTTCTTATCCATTTCGCCGCTTATATCGACTTGGTTGCCTGTGTAGAGGAAAACGCCTTCCGCGGTCTCCTCAATAACCGGCGTCGAATCTGTATCGTCCCCTGTTTCCACAGCCCACAATACGCGCATATTCTTTAGATCGAGGCATGCAACCATTCCGTTGTTGTCTGTAAAATACATGTAGTTCCTGTAAATGGCGGGCGAGCTTTCAATCCCTATTCTTTCGCCGAACGGGTTGAGATACCTGTATTTGACAACTTCCGGGTTGATCGAGATTTTTCCCGTGCTTATGTCAAAATCCGTATTCAATTTCATTTTATATATTATTCCATTCTCGCCGGCTTCATAAAAAACATCGTTCTGTGCGTCAAGAAGTCCCGAGGAATCAAAATTCGGCCAGTCCCTGAACGAGTCCGGGTCATTCCCTTTTATCTCATACAGCAGGCTTTGGTCAATCAGACTGAATATCCTGTAGGCGGGGACCAGTGTATCGGTTCCATTCTCCCCTATCCCCTGTCCGGTATAAAGCAGCGGGTATCCCCGTGCATCAATAGAAACACTACCCTTTGTGGGATATCCTATTTTTATTGGATTTCTTGTCCATTCGCCTGTCTCAAGGTCGCAGAAATATATATTTCCATCAAGAGTTGCGTATATTACCTCCTTGAAGTCCGTACCGATGAACTTTTCCTTGATGTTCATTGTCTTCTCAACTTCATGACTCCAGTCGACGATGGACGGTTGGCCCGTCCATCCAACGCCCGGCCAGTAACCGCCCGACTGCGTGGAAATGCTCCCTATGTCGAAGTCCCATATTATCTCCAGTTTTTCTTCCTTGATGTCGGCGGTTCCCCATGCCCCGCCGTCCCTGTAATTATTACCCCTGAACGTCGCGAGTCCAAGTTCCTCCGCATATCCGGATGAAACCGGGAAAGCAATATGCGCTTCGTCAAAATAGTTTCTTACAATTTTTGAATCAATGAGAATTTCCTCAAAATACCCGAGGTTTTGAGGCCTTGCAGATTTGACGATTCTGTTCGGCACCATTGCGTTTGCAGATATTTCACATACCGGGATAATTCCATAATTCAAAAAGCCATAGACCGCTTTCGATGCCCCGGATATTGTTTCAATGGCTTCGCTTTTCAATACGCCATCCGCATATATGCTTATCGCATACCCGGGGCCATTCGAATATATTATGCCGGTGTCATTGTATGATATCAGTCCCGGGCTGTTGCCTGAGATTCCCTCCGATTCGACCTCCCGACCGGCCATACCGGAAAGAAGCCTTGTATTTGCATTTTTCTTCAATAAATCCGTCAATGCCTTGAATCCTTCCGGATTTTCTTTTTCAAGCACTGCTATTTCATTCATGAACAGCGCCATGTCATACGGGGATGTGTATATCGGAATATTGGTTGAGACAGCCCCCAGATCCGTCAGGTATTTATCAACGACGCTTTTGCCCAGATATCTGATAATCATACGGACGGCGCTCATGTCTCCCTGCGTCAGGGAAGCCGCTGATAATTCCGAAAGAGTGTATTCCTCGCCGACCGAACCGTTGCTGACATCTCCTTTTGTTCCAGACCTGTCGTCTTCATTGAATTTCATTTTGAATTCCAGATTGACAAGACCTTCCGTTGACAATGCATACAGGCAAAGATTAACGGGAAGAGCACTCGATTCCGCTGCAAAATATGAATCCTTGTCCCTGATGCCAATATAGTCTCCGTTTTCAAAATTAATAAAATGAAAGCCATAATGCCCTGAGAAACGCGAAAGCAGCGCTTCCAGGCACTCAGCCAGCTCATCCGGGTTTTCCGTCCTGACAACCGGTGTATCCCACAAATCCCACCCGGGTTCCGTAGGGATCGGACTGCCCGACGCATCAGTGGGTCCCGGCGTTTTTTCAGGGCTGCCGCTATTCTCGACCACGCCTTTTTCGCAAGACGATAATGCCAGGATAATCGCCAGCATAATGGTCAGAACCAATGAGATTTTTTTCATTTCATCACCTGTCGTTCTTTTATTCCAGTATATCAGCATTCATTTGTGAAAAAAAGAAACCGTATGCATTTTCATGAGGCGCGCCTTTGTTTCGACCTGCATTCACAGTCTGTATTTGCATGCCGGAACAACAGGTTTTTTGCAATAAATATTGTGCTTATGATGTATAATTGTGATACAATACTTTGTGGCAATAAAATGGCAGGTGTAATTATATGCCCGCCGTGAAATATGAATATATATTAAGGAGAAACAATATGGGCAAGGTTTTTAAAACCATGAACGGAAATAACGCCGCATCGCATGTAGCCTATGCATTTACTGAAGTTGCGGGAATTTATCCCATAACCCCTTCGTCCGAAATGGCAGAGTTTGTGGATGAGTGGGCGGCGGCCGGTAAGAAGAACATGTTCGGACAGAAAGTCCGGCTGGTCGAGATGCAATCGGAGGCCGGCGCAGCCGGCACGGTGCATGGTTCTTTGCAGGCAGGTGCTTTGACGACAACGTTTACGGCTTCGCAGGGTCTTCTTTTAATGATTCCCAACATGTATAAGATATCCGGCGAGCTTCTTCCCGGTGTGTTTCATGTAAGCGCCCGCGCAGTTGCCGGGCATGCGCTCTCCATCTTCGGAGATCATTCGGATGTAATGGCCACACGCCAGACAGGATTCGCCATGCTTGCATCGGGAGGCGTTCAGGAGGTTATGGATCTCGGCGGAATCGCTCATTTAAGCGCCATTAAAGCCAGCATTCCTTTCCTTCATTTCTTCGACGGATTCAGGACTTCCCATGAATTCCAGAAAATCGAAGTCATGGATTATGACGACTTGAAGAGTCTGGTTGATTTTGAAGCCATCAGGAAATTCCGTGCAAAATCCCTCAATCCGGGTCGTCCGGTTCTCAGGGGCACTGCGCAGAATCCGGATATCTTCTTCCAGGCAAAGGAAGCCTCAAACAGATATTATGAAGCGATTCCGGAAATTGTCGAAGGCTACATGAAGGAAGTCAGCAGGATTACAGGCAGAACCTACAATCTCTTTGATTATATCGGATGCGAGGATGCCGAAAGTCTTGTCATAGCCATGGGTTCCGTTTGCGACACCATAGAGGAAACGGTTGATAAAATGTGTGAAAACGGCGAAAAGGTCGGTTTGCTCAAGGTCCGGTTGTACAGACCCTTCTCAATAAAGCACATGATGGCAGCAATACCGGCTTCCGTCAGGAAGATTGCCGTGCTTGACAGGACAAAGGAACCGGGTGCGCAGGGCGAACCTCTTTATCTGGATGTAAGGTCGGCATTCTATAATAAAAAGAATGCGCCGCTTATAGTAGGAGGTCGTTACGGACTTGGCTCCAAGGATACGACTCCCGAGCAAATCGTCGCGGTTTTCGACAATCTTTCCGCAGATGAGCCGAAGGATGGTTTCACCATAGGAATAAACGACGATGTAACACATCTCTCGCTGAAGACGGGAAGTCATTTTGATGCTTCTCCGAAGGGAACCGTAAGCTGCAAGTTCTGGGGCCTTGGTTCGGATGGAACCGTCGGCGCCAACAAAAACACAATCAAGATAATCGGCGACCATACCGACATGTATGCGCAGGCATATTTTTCCTATGATTCCAAGAAGTCGGGAGGGATAACCGTTTCGCATCTAAGGTTCGGTAAAAAGCCAATAAAATCCACTTATCTTATCAGCCGGGCTGATTTCGTTGCATGCCATCAGCCGTCCTATGTGGACAAGTATGAAATGGTTCAGGATATCAAGCCCGGAGGAACATTTCTTTTGAATACAGGGTGGACCCTTGAGGAGCTCGACGCCCATCTTCCGGCAGCGATGAAGCAGTATATTGCAAAGAACAACATAGATTTCTACACCATTGACGCCATTGGCATCGCAGACAGCATTGGCCTGGGAGGAAGAATCAACATGGTGATGATGTCCGCCTTCTTCAAGCTGGCAAAAGTCATTCCCATCGATGATGCCATTAAATACATGAAAAAGGCAATCGTTGATTCATATGGCAAAAAAGGCGAGAAAATTGTAAAGATGAACAATGACGCTGTTGATCTTGGAATAGAGAAAATCATAAAAATAGCTGTTCCCGATAACTGGGGAACTTCTGTTGATGATTCCACCCCCGCCGATTACAATGTGCCTGATTTCATCGAGAATGTTGCAAACGTGATGAATGCCCAAAAGGGCGACACTCTTCCCGTAAGTACATTTATGGACAGCGCAGACGGAACCTTCCCGTCCGGAACAACACAGTATGAGAAGCGCGGAATAGCGGTCAATGTGCCTGAATGGCAGATTGAAAACTGCATACAGTGCAATCAGTGCGCATATGTTTGTCCACATGCCGTTATCAGGCCCGTGCTGGTCAGTGAAGAAGAGGCGGCCAAGGCTCCGGAAGGATTTGATACCAAGCCTGCCATAGGAAAAGGCCTCGAGGGAATCGGCTTCAGGATCCAGGTGTCTGCGCTTGACTGCACGGGATGTGGAAACTGCGCCCAGGTCTGCCCCTCAAAGGAGAAGTCGCTGATAATGAAGCCCCAGGAATCCCAGCACAACCAGATTGAGAACTGGAACTACTCCCAGACCCTGGCGAAAAAGCAAAACCCAATGAACAAATTCACTGTAAAAGGCAGCCAGTTCGAGAAACCTTATTTTGAATTCTCGGGAGCTTGCGCAGGATGCGGCGAAACCCCTTATCTGAAACTCATTACCCAGCTTTATGGGGACAGGATGATGATTGCAAACGCCACGGGATGTTCATCCATATGGGGCGGAAGCGCTCCTTCCACTCCGTTTGCGGTAGACAGTGACGGATGCGGACCCGCATGGGCAAATTCACTGTTTGAAGACAATGCCGAATACGGTCTGGGAATGCATCTTGCGGTTGAGCAGATGAGAAGCCGGATTGAGGAACTGTGCGAAAAGCTTATTGAAACGGATGTCTGTGATTGCATCAAGGAAGGCGCCCGTGGTTGGATCGATACCAAATATGACGGGGAAGCCAGCAAAGCCGCCAAGGAAAAGCTCATGGAATCGCTTACATCATGCATGAAGGACTGCAAGATAGATGATGCGGCAAAGGAAATCGTTGACGAGCTTATCGAGAAACAGGACTTCATGATCAAACGTTCACAATGGATTGTGGGAGGCGACGGATGGGCTTATGACATTGGATTCGGAGGCCTGGACCATGTCCTTGCTTCAGGAGAAGATGTCAATGTCCTTGTATTCGACACTGAAGTATATTCAAACACCGGCGGACAGGCTTCAAAATCCACTCCGGCCGGATCGGTAGCTAAATTCGCCGCCGCCGGAAAACCCATCAAAAAGAAGGACCTTGGCATGATGCTGATGTCCTATGGATATGTATATGTTGCACAGGTTGCACAGGGTGCCAATCAGGCACAGTTCATAAAGGCCGTAAAGGAAGCCGAAAGCTATCATGGTCCTTCCATGATAATCGCCTACTCCCCCTGTATAAACCATGGCATAAGAGCCGGCATGGGGTGTTCGCAGCTTCAGGAAAAGAATGCTGTTGAAGCAGGATACTGGCATCTTTTCAGGTACAATCCATTGCTTAAGGAAGAAGGAAAGAATCCGTTCGTGCTTGACTCCAAGGAACCCACGGCCAGTTTCCGCGAGTTCATTATGAGCGAGAACAGATATGCCTCGCTCACCCGCTCATTCCCCGACAGGGCGGAAAGATTGTTTGAAAAGACAGAGAATGATGCGAAGGAAAGATACGAAGGATACAAGAAGTTGTCAGAAAGCTGAAATAATCGGATAAATGATCAATAATCCAAGGGGCCGCTTGCAGCGGCCCCTTTTTATTCATCACAGACTAAATTCCATGCGAACCCGTATTGTCTATAAAAGCTTTGCGATTGCGTATACCAAAAATCCAAGGTAATTGCCTACCGCATATCCCACCAGTCCCGAGGTAAGTCCCGCCACTATTACCTCTTTGTTCTTAATGGCGTTCGACACCGGGATTATGAATGCCGGTCCATAGATTCCCGCCGTTGATGTAATTATCGCAGTGTCCACATCGATGTCAAAAATTTTGGCAAATATCAAATGGATTATTATTGCACCAAACATCGATACCGCAACGAATCCGAGTATTTCCGGGGAGGCTTTGAGCATTTCCTTGATATCGACGGTAGTGCCGAGTGCGAGCGAAAAGGCAAGTATTATGTACTGGCCGGCATCAAATGTAAACCTTATTTCCTTTATCTTCTTCACAAAGGAAAGTCCCACACCGAGGCTTGTTACGCCAAGCATAACAATCGCCGCATTCAGCTCCCCGGTAAAAAGCAATGCGATTCCCGCACTTATTCCAAGCCCGCCGATGCATGCCAGGACCATCAGAACAACCTTGCCCACCGCCTTCCACTTCTCCGCGGATACCATTGAGCCGAATGTTACGGGGTTTTCTTCCGGGGCCTCATCGAGGTTCATTCCTTTATATGGTTTCAAAATCTTTGATAGAACAGGCTTTATTACACTGATCAGAAGAAGAAAGTAAGCCCCCCCGAGAATCTGGTCGCATGCATTCACCAGTACAATGTTGTCCTGACTTGCCTTGAGTCCCATTCCTATCGCAACGAGATTCGGCGTACCCCCTGTATAAACCCCGACCATCATTCCGGAAATTTTCGCAAACTCGGATATGCTTCCCCTGAAAATCCACGCCGCCAGCAATGCGCTTAAAAATGCGGAAAGGATCACCAGTAAAAACGATACGATTGTTTTTTTTGCAGATTTCATCCATTTGATGAAATCCGCCGAAAAAAGTATGAGAGGTATTGCGATAGGGACGCTGATCTCGGAAATCGTCATGGACAATCCTCTGTCAAGCGGTATTCCGGGTATGTTGCCCCAGACGATGCCTATGGCATAGGCTACCAGGATAGGACTCATGGTTTTCACTATCCTGTACTTTGTCTGGGCAAACAAAATCAGCATCGGAATCGCGAATATTAGTAATACTTGAACTGCCTGAAGCATTATTCCCCCTATCTCGGCCAGCGGCCGTCCAGTTCTGCCATTTTCTCAAACTCACTATGAGGTTCTGTCTGATACCAGTATGCCACTGATGCGATGTCCTCCGTCAGCGGCTGGTACTTATGATTCGGCCACCAACCGAGAGCTTGAATCGTAACCTTAAGTCCGTTTTCAAACCTGATTGGATCCATCACATGCCATCTGTACATGCTGTGCTTGGGCACCTTGCCTTCCTCCCTTTCACTGAATGGAAATCCCATGAACGGCGTTGAGTAATGACGGCCGAAAGTATCCTTGTAATCGCCTCCGAAATTCCAGGCCCCACCGAAGTAATCTTCCGTTCCGGTCCCGCATATGGTTGGATATTCCTTTTCGTCGTCCATGTAGAATTTGATCTCGCCCTCGCCCCACCAGCAATCGGAATACTGCATCCAGGCAAGATAAGTCCCCACATAATGGCCCTTGCCGCTGATTCCGTCTACAATCACGTGTTCCGGGTACTCCCTGGTTGTCATCGACCTGCTCCACTTTGCATGGAAATATGCCGCATTTTCATCGACTTCCGTTTCATCAAATGTTATCTGGAAGAAAAACCCACGGACATCCTCGAAATACTCATTGGTAAAAGTAATCCTGAAGCCTTTTCTAAACGGCATGGGCCAATAGCAATTCAACGCACCATCGGGATTGACCACCACCGGAATTGAATTGACATCATATCTCCGCCCGTGTCCCATCGCAAAAAAATCGCCCATGGGAACCTCTACGGACGGCTTGTCCTCCCCGTCCCAGTAGAATCTCAGTATTCCTGCCCTGAGCATGCGGCTATCCGCCGTCATCCATATGTGCCTGATTATTCCGCTTCCTTGATAATCGGCCAGCACCGCAGTCTCGCCGGCTTTTACCTTTATGCACGGCTTGATCTTCCAGCCTTTGCCCAGTTTTGAACCCGCATTGTTCTCGTCCGGAAATTCCATGGCTCCCTTGCCGGGTTCTCCGGTCGGATTTTCCGCACATATTGAACGCGTCCTTGCATTAGAAAGCCTGTACAGCGATCCAAGATTATTATCGAACATATTCCATCCCCCCCGTATTGATACACCGTTATCCGGCAGCGTCTTCATTATATCAAAAGAACCTTTGTCTTATAATATTTATATTAAACATTCCAATGGCTCCATCCTGTTTTTCAAGACGTTGGGACCGACAGTCCGGAAAGAGCGTTCTCCAAGGCTTCCTTCTCCATCCCTTGCCTGGACTCCTCGGCGCTTGACGCCATGTGCGGTGACAATATTACATTTGAAAGCTCTTTCAGAGGTCCGTCATAAGGCTCTTTTTCAAAACAATCGATGGCGGCCCCGGAAATGGTTCCAAGGGACAACGCATCATAAAGAGCCGCTTCGTCAATCAGCCCTCCCCTGGCCGTATTAATCAGCAATGCGTTTTTTTTCATTTTATTGATTTCGGCAACTCCTATTATATGCCTGTTGCTTTCATTGTACGGAACATGCAGGCTGATTATATCGGCACTTTTAATGAGAAAGTCAAACTCCACCGGCTTTATATGGCCGGCAGGAATCCTGCCGATATCATAACCGATTATGTCGCAGCCGAAGGGTGTCAGGAGGCGGGAAACATATTCCCCTATCCTTCCGCACCCGACTATACCGACGGTTTTACCTGAAAGCATGTTTCCCCTCGGGCTCTTCCATTCGCCTCTTCTGATTACCTCATCGTATATGTTTATCCTTTTTATCAAGGACAGCATCAGCGCAACCGTCATCTCCGCAACCGCTGCCATAGGGGCATCGGGTGTATTGAATACCGTTATGCCCAGCCTTTTAGCAGCGTCGAGGTCAACATTATCAAGTCCGGTTCCACACCTTGATATTACCTTCAGATATGGTTTTCCCTCAAGTACATTCTGCGTCAATGGCTCCAGCCCGGCAATTATCGCATCCGGTCTTATCTCGTCAAGGATTTTTGAAATTTCTTTTTCGCTTAACATCCTGCCATATGGATTCCTGATCAATTCAATTTCATCCGGAATATCATGTTCTCCAAAATCGGATGTTGTCGTCAATATCCTCATTTTGCGTGTCCGGCCTCTCCAAGGGCTTTTTCAGCCCCCGTTCTCAGAAAGACGGTGTCGGTGGCAATCGCTATGAATGCAAAGCCCCTGTCAATTGCATTCTTTATGGCTCCCTCATTTACATCCACAATGTGTATGCCCGCAGCCTTACCATGCCTCTTGCATGCTCTTGCTACTTTATCTATAGCCTCGGATATCACCGGGTGGCTGGTCTGCCCTGTTATTCCATAGGAACCGCTCATATCATACGGACCTATGAATATGCCGTCCACGCCTTCGACGCTTAGGATTTCATCGATGTTCCGGACCGCCTCCGCAGATTCAATCATCACGATTACGGCAGTAGAGGCATTTGCATTTTCGGCATATTCGTCAAATCTTTCGCCAAATCCGTTAGCCCTGCAAAACGAGTATCCCCTTATGCCTTCCGGAGGATATTTTGCAAAAGAGACCGCCCTTTCCGCTTCCTCCTTATTATTGACCAGCGGAACGATGACACCTTCAGCTCCTGCGTCAAGGACCCTTCTTATTGCCATTTTCTCGTTGTCGGCGACCCTTGCGACCGGCGATCCTCCCCTGCCCGACACCGCTTCCGCCATCCTTGAAAAATCGCGCACTTCAAATTCCGTATGCTCCATGTCGGCGCATATCCAGTCAAATCCTTTGTCCGCGAGTATTCCGGCTATATCCGGATGCGGAATCTGAATCCATGTTCCAATCAACCGTCTTCCACTCTTGATTATGTTTCTGAAAGAATCACTCATATTTTTCGCCATATGTGTTGTTCCCGGCTATGAACATGTCCATGAATTTCTTCAGGCACACCGGCTCGTACACAACATCATTCTCCCCCTCTATACTCAGCTGTCCTCCCCTGAAAACAGGAATCCCGTTCAAAAGCCTCATATTTACCGTGGCTTTCACCGGATTTTCGCTTCTTCTGCAGATAGCTCTTGTAGTCACTTCCTCAATATCCTGTGCAAGAGCAAAAAGATATGAGCTTCCCTCGAAAGGTTCGCCGCGGAAATCGCATTTGAGCCCGAAGCATATGACGGGAATTTCAAGCTGTGTCACGATCCTTGCACAGTCCCACACATTGGCCTTGCTTAGAAACTGGGCTTCATCTATAAGGACAACCCTGGTCCCGGGATATTTCGTTACTTCATCATATAGCCAGTCCATGTCCTTTTTTATCAGAAAATCGCATTTTCTTCTCAGCATGTCGCTTCCAATCCTGGCTATTATTTGATTGTCAGCCTTTGTATCGCTTTCCGGCTTGAGGGCAAGTATCTTTTCCCCATTATTGATTTCGTAATCATGGGCTATCTGTAAAAGCTGAGTGGATTTTCCGGCATTCATCACTGCATATCTGTAATATAGTTTGGGCATAATCAAGTCTGCAACAAAACACATGCATATTAAATACACACTTTTGTTATTGGAAATACATGATGATCATCAAAACAAAGGTTACGGCTCTTTTATCTTGGGACAAATCAAAAACATCTATGGTTTAGATAATAGTACACAGAGAATGGTTATCAATTGTGATGTTGACATCATACCGTTCTATCAGAAAAATAAAGCTATACTCATACAACATAGCTACAATGATGATGAAGTACTGATGTTATTATAAATAATTTCTCATTGAAAACAATTAATCAGAGACGTAACGGATAGGGACACAGTCTGCTCAATATCTGCTACAATCTTACCATAAAATTACTATATATGGTAAGATTGTAGCAGATATTGAGCAGACTGTGTCCCTATCCGTTACGTCTCTGA
>JAWOIG010000061.1:0-11207 GCA_046484775.1 Clostridia bacterium
AAAGAACGCGACAAGGACGAATCGGAAATCCTCAGGAATCCTTTTGCGGATCCATATAAGGTCAGCGGAATCATATATGACAGGGCTGGCGGAAGCATAGCCATCATCGAAGCGGAAAACAAGAGCTTCATAACCACCGAAGGTTATGATGCCGAGGGATATTTCAAAGTATTAAGCATCGAATCGAATAAAGTGACGCTGGAAGTCGACGGCATGGAGCTCGTGCTGTATATTTCCGGCAATTGAGTATTTGGAGGTGTTCTAATTGGGACGCAACAAGAAAAATAATCCGGTCTTGAGATCATTGGCTGTGGTCCTTGCCATTCTGGCGGCGACAGCCTTCAGCTTTGCGCCTTCGGTCCTTGCCGCGGGTGCTGTTCCAACGGGGATCAGCTACAGGGATGATACCGTATTCATCGCCGACAGAGGCGCGGATGTTTCAATCGCAGTAAACAATGCCGACATACGGGACATACTGTCATTGTTCGCCACGAAGCTGAGAGTAAACATTGTTTATGTCGGAAACAGCTTTTCAACGAGCTTTTTCATATCCGATGTGGATGCAAGCACAGCCTTTGAAATATTCATGAAGAGCACGAGCGTAGACGGCGCGGGGCTCAGTTTCGTCAGGGACGGGGATCTGCTTGTCGTTGCATCCGCGAACAACCTTAAGAATAATTTCGCGGACATGATGGTTATTACGAGCTTCAAGCTCAACTACATGACGCCCCAGGATCTGACGGGTTATCTGAGTCAGCTCGGAGTGAAGGTCACAAGCATAATACTGGATGATTCGACTAATAGGATCTTCGTGCAGGGATTCCCTTATGAAATTGCGAAAGTAAATGAAATAATAAATATGCTTGACAGGGCGGAATATTATACCGGCAGCGGTCCGGCGTTCACCGTATGCCGCAACCTTATAGCATATAAATTGAAATACATATCCGCCGCATCGCTGGAAAACGTCATGAATATACTCGGGATTGAAGCCGATACCTTCATCATGGCAGCCAACCCGGAAACACTTTGGGTAAGTGCGGAAGCCAGTGTGCATGATGATGTCTCCCAGCTTATCAAAAAAATTGATATCGTGGATAACAGAAGCGACAACAAGTTTGGCATCTACAGGCTTAAATATATAGATATCGAGCTTGTAAACAAAGCAATGTCCGAACTTGGGCTGTGGGCGACAGCCGAAGGCGGGTCGGGCATGGTAACGGTCATTCCAAACACCGTGCTCAGCAAGAACCCATACGTAATACTCGTTAATTTCAAATATGTTGACAAGGAAATGGTGGATTTCCTCATCGCACAGCTGGACACGCCGGCCAACCTTCCCGAAGATCCCGCACTCTTCATATATACATTCAAAAACCTGTCGGCTCAAACGGGACTTGACCGGATAGAATTCTTCGGCGAAATGAAGGCGTACGATTCATCCGAGGTCGTGTTCAAGGAATTCATATTCCCCGGACTCGGAGAGCAGATAATGGTGCTTTGCACAAAGAGCGAGGAAAGCGCCGTAAGGGCGTTCCTGGCCGAGATTGACAAGTCGGGGGCCAAAATCATAGCGGTCGTCGACAGGGCCGGCGGCAATATAACCTCGAGAACAAGGCTCGAGGCAAGGATACCGATGATTTCATATCTGTCGGGAGTCCCCGAGGCCAATATGTATGTCTCAGGCAATGTATCCAAGACTGAAACCCCCCAATATGTAATGTGGGTTGAGGATACCCCCGAGAACATTGAAAAAGTAAAGGCAGCGATAGCAAACCTGGATTCCGGAATCTGATGCTTAGGGGATGATATGACGGTATACGAAAGAAACGACGGCGACAAATACGTTACGACGATTGTGGAATTGCTGAGACCGATGACGGAAAGGAAGATTTCCGACCTTCATCTTGTGGCCGGGGTGCCCCCATGCTACAGGATAGAGACCGATTTGGAACAGCAGGATCTGCCCAGGCTTACTCCCGAGAACCTGAATTATCTCCTGTCGGACATATTGTCCACGAGGGAGTGGGGTGTGCTTGAAAAAAATCTCGAACTTGATTTCTCCTTTTCCATACCGGGCATAGCCCGCTACAGGGGCAATATCATGAGGCAGAGGGGTTCGTATGCGGTTGTATTCAGGGCCGTTCCGTATGAGATACCGCAGTTCGCCTCGCTGGGGCTTCCGAACACAGTCCTTGACCTTTGCAATTTAAAAAGGGGACTGGTTCTTGTAACCGGACCGACGGGGAGCGGGAAATCCACGACCCTGGCGGCAATGATAGACACCATCAACAGGTCGAGGCAGCTTAACATAGTAACCGTGGAGGATCCGATCGAGTATCTGCACAGGCACAGGAAATCCACGGTAAGGCAAAGGGAGATCGGTGCCGACACGCATTCCTTTTCAAACGCCCTGAGACATGTACTGAGGCACGACCCGGATGTCATACTCATAGGCGAGATGAGGGACCTTGAAAGCATATCCATTGCGCTGACCGCCGCCGAGACGGGGCATCTTGTATTTTCAACACTACATACACAGACTGCCCCGCTTACGATAAACAGAATCATAGATGTTTTCGGCGAAAGCGAAAGGAAACAGATAAGGCAACAGCTTGCAGCCACGATACAGGGGGTGATTTCCCAGCAGCTGATGGCAAAAATGGGCGGAGGAAGGGTTGTCGCCGTGGAAGTCATGAAGGGCATCCCCGCCATAAGGAACCTTATCAGGGAAGGCAAGGAGCACCAGCTTTACAGCGTCATGCAGACCGCGCAGGAATACGGGATGCAGACGATGGATTACGCCCTGGTGGATTTATTCAGAAAAGGAAAGATAAGCCAGCACACATTGTACGAACAATGCATAGATAAACAGGAAATAGACAGGATTTTGGAAAAAGAAGGCCGTTTCTCGCCGGAGCGGAAAGGGGAATGGTAAAGGAGGTGCAAAATGCCGATATATAAATATGAATGCGTCACAAGAAACAGCGAAACCATAAAAGGCAAAATAAGCGCCTCGAGCGAAAGTGCCGCAGTGGACAGACTCCGCAAGATGAATTTTACGGTAGCTGAGATAAAACAGTCCCGTTTCGACGCCTTTGAACGTTTCATACACAATGAAAGAGCGGTGAAAATCGGAGACCTCAGCATGTTCAGCAGGCAGCTTGCATCGATGATAGGCTCAGGCATACCTGTGACAAGGGCAATAAACACGATTGCAAAACAGACAAAGAACCTGTCTTTTAAAAAGGCGCTTGAAAGCATAGCCGCCAATGTGGAAAGCGGAATGAACCTTACGGACTCCTTCAGCGGATATCCGCACATATTTGACGAACTTTATGTGAACCTCATAGAATCCGGGGAAATCGGCGGAATGCTTGAAACCGCACTTTTAAGGATTTCGGAACAGTTGCAAAAGGACAAGAAATTGAGCGACAGCATCAAATCAGCTACATTTTATCCCAAAATGGTTATGGGATTCGCAGTGCTCGTATCCGTGGGTATGATGTTGTTCCTAGTGCCCATTTTCCAGGGAATGGTGGGAAGCACCGGGGGGGATATCCCGGGTATCACAAAGTTGGTCTTTGGCCTGTCGGGAGCCCTTAGATCCGGATGGTACTGGTTCCTGATCGGAGCCATAGCCCTGTTTGCAGGATTAAAGGTATTCATGGCCAGTAAATTCGGAAAAAATTTATGGGACAAGGTGAAGGTGAAGATACCCATATTCGGTCAAATAATACAAAAAACAATGATAGCCCGTTTTACAAGAACACTTTCAACATTGCTTGACGGAGGAATACCCGTGATACAGGCCATGCAAAGCTCCGGCGATACCGCCGGCAGCACCATCGTGGCGGAAAAAGTAAGACAGGCAAGCCTTAATGTCGAGCAGGGAAACAGGATATCCGAGGAACTCGACAAGCAGAGCCTGTTCCCGCCGACGGTTATACACATGATAGCCGTAGGCGAGGAGACGGGGCAGCTGCCGGAGCTTTTGGAAAAGGTGGCCGTATTCTACGAGGACGAGGTTGAAAACCTTTCGAAAACCCTGTCTTCCATAGTAGAACCGCTTATGTTGATCCTGGTGGGTATTCTTGTAGGAGGAATATTGATATCGATGTACATTCCGATATTCACGGCCGTATCATCGAATATGTGACGAGGTGATGTAATGATTTTAAAAAGGATAGCGGGGGTTGAATTCAATGACAATTCCGCAAAGGTGGTTGAAATTTACGGGTCTGACAAGTCCCATAAAATAACCGCCTTGGGAATGGTTGAGATTGCAGACGGTGTAATTACCGACGGCGTGCTTTCCAACAAGGAAGCTGCGGCTGCGGTTTTAAAGGAACTCTGGAAAACGAATTCAGTCAGGACAAAGGATATTATTTTCGGCGTGGATAATAAATACGTTCTTGTCAGGTATGCCGACATTAAAAGCGACGGCAGGAATTTCAGCGAGGATGTGGAACGGCAGATACAGCAGTTCCTTCCCGTGGACAGGAATTCAGTCGAGATGGATTACCTTCGGCTTAATGAAACAAAAGAGGAAAACGGGGAGACGAAGACAAAGACCCTGCTTGTGGCCGCCGGTAAAAAAATGCTTGGCGACTATATAGACATATTTAAGGAAAACAAGCTAATCATTGAAGATATAGATGTAAACACCCTTGCGGTCTACAGGCTGCTTCCGGAAAACGCCGACAAGGGCAACGGTGTAATGATAATAAACTTCAAAAAGAACCTGTTCAACCTTTTGATAGTGAAGGACGGACAGCCTCTGCTGGCAAGGAACATCGCTGTAGACACCAGCGGAGCCCTGAATGAAACGGAATTTGTCCAGGAATATTTCGAGGCCATAAACAAGGATATAATATCATCCCTTGCTTACTACAACTCCATAACCGGAAACTATATCGAAAAAATGTATATAACCGGATACGGCGTCTGGAACGAGGCCATGGTCCAGTTCCTTGAGGAGAATACAAAAGCGGAAGTAAGGGTTATAAATCCTTTTGTTAACGAGAGAAACAGAACCGGGACGCCCAATGTGCCAAGACCATATGAGTATGCGGTCGCATATTCACTTGCACTTAGGGGATTGGAGAGTGAGTGATATGACAAAGATTAGGATCAGCCTTCTTCCCGCCGAACTTAAGAAGCAGTCCTCCATCATCAAGCGATGGACTTTGATGGCGCTTATACTGACCATCATTGCGCTTATTCTTTTGGTCGGAAACATTCTGCTGAGTTTCTATATCAGGGTGCCGGTGTACTTGCTTGAGTCGCTTAAAACCGAAAACAAAAGCCTCACTGAAAACATAGGAAGGATTGCATATGTACAGGAAATGTTCGACACCATAGAGGTCAACACTAAAACAATCGAGAGTTTGATGGGTATTGAAGCCGATTGGGCCTATTCCATAAACGAAGCCCTTGCCGACATAACCATTTACGGAATCAGCGTCGACAGATTGGAAATTAGAAAATCGGGGGATGCACCCGGATGCAAGATCAGTGCGTGGACATCAATGGTGTCAAATATAAACAATTGGATAAATCAGGCAAGGGAACGTGAAAACATAGCATATGTGAACCTTAGCAACATCCGGACGGTAAGCGGTTCGGGGAATCAGTTTACAGTCTTCTTTGACGCAGCGATAGGGATTGAGAACTGGACTGAAGAGGAGGAGGAATAAAGATGCCTAAATATAACAAAAAAGGCCGTTCCGCCGGATTTAAAAGGAAAGAAAGAAAAAGGTCGCCGGGCATATTCTCGACAAACAGCGGCATATCCACCGTCGATTTGATCATCATAGTGGTTGCGGCTGTTATAATAATCGTTTCCGGAATCCTCCTTTATACCAATTTCAGAACCTTGAATAGAATAAACTTGGAAATAGAAGAAATGGGACGGATCATAGACCAGAAGCAGGATACTCTGGATAAGCTTATAGAACTGGGAAGAAACGAGGACCTGCTGAAAGAGAATTACGAGAGAAACCTTTTGTATCTGCCTGCTGAAAAGAGCGAACTGGGGATAATAGGGGATGTAACTAGATTGGTGGAAGCCAACGGAGGCGTCTTCAAATCAATAAATTACAGGGAAGAGGTTGCAAAGGAAAACAATGTTGTCGACGTTCCTTTCACATTGAGGGTCAACAGCACTTTTGAAGACTTGAACACAATAGTGGAGGAGTTTGGAAAAACAAGCAGATTGTACGTGATAGACGCCATAACAATTGTTGAAACCAGTCCGGGAAGTTCGATTTTAATAGTTGATTTGGAAATGCACACATACTATAAAAACGAATGAACGGAGAATCCGATGCAGGATAAAATAGGCAGCCAGAAACTAGGGGAAGTGCTGGTTCAGAATGGAATCATTAGCATAATGCAACTGGAGGAGGCGCTTTATCTGGCTAAAAATTCAACAGCCAGAAACCTGCTTGTCGGGGAGGCTCTGGTTGAATTGGGCTATTGCACCGAACGGGACATAGCCAGAACCATGGCCCACAAATCAAAGGCCAGGTTTGTCGACCTCAATGAAAAGAAAATCAATATGCAGGCGTCCAACTTGATTTCCCCCGAGTTGGCGTTAAGATATTCAGCAATGCCCATTGACTTCTCCGAAGATAATGAAAGACTGATAGTGGCGATGCAGAATCCAACGGACCTCATGGCTATCGACGACCTGAGTCTTTTGACCGGATATGAAATAGAGCCGGTGACAGTGGAGGACAGGCAGCTTAAAACCGCACTTGAACACTATGCCAACATGAGTACCGGCAATTTGGATTTATATGAGGAGGAAGAGGATAAAAGTGAGGACAAGCAGCAGGAGGATTACATAGCCCTGTCGAGACCGGCCGTCCAATTGGCAAACCAGGTGCTTAACCAGGCAATGAAATCGCTCGCCAGCGACATCCATATAGAGCCCCATGAAAAAAAGGTCAAGATAAGGGTCAGGATAGACGGGGTGCTTCATGACATAATGCAGCAGTCCATAAAGATGTCGGCATCGATAGTTTCAAGATTCAAGGTTCTGGGAAACATGGATATAGCCGAAAGAAGAGTCCCGCAGGACGGCAGGATGACCTTTAAAAGCGAAGGCAGGATTGCGGATATAAGGATAGCGACACTTCCGACGGTTTTCGGGGAGAAGATAACCCTTAGAATCGTGGACAGAAATTCACAGCTGCTCACACTTGATAAGCTCGGTATGCCGGATGCGCAGAGAAAGGGATTTTACAAGGCCATAGAATATCCCTACGGATTCATACTTATAACGGGCCCCACGGGAAGCGGCAAAAGCACGACATTATATGCCGCCCTTTCAAGACTGAACTCGCCGCACAAGAATATAATCACACTTGAAGACCCGGTCGAGAGAAGGATAGACGGGCTGAACCAGATACAAATAAATGAACGCGCCGGCTTACTGTTTTCATCAGGGCTGAGATCAATACTTAGAAGCGACCCGGATATCATAATGGTTGGAGAGATAAGGGACAGGGAAACCGCAAAAATAGCGGTTGAGTCGGCGCTGACGGGACATCTGGTTCTTTCAACCCTGCATACAAACAACTCGGCGGGCGCACTGACAAGACTCGGTGAAATGGGGGTCGAACCCTACCTGACGGCATCTTCGCTTATCGGGGTTGTAGCACAGAGATTAATAAGGGTGCTTTGCAAAGATTGTAAAGAGGAGTATACTATCAGTAGGGAAGAGTTGCTTGACATACTGCCGGAATTCCCCATTAAGCCCGATGCAAAAGAGATAAAACTGCACCGGGCGAAGGGTTGCGTGCAATGCAACAATACAGGATACAAAGGAAGAATGGGAATTTATGAGTTTCTTAAAGTGTCGGATGATATACAAAATCTGGTGCTTAGAAAGTCATCAACAATGGATATAGAGAAAAAAGCGATTGAAGAGGGAATGGTTACCTTGAGGGCGGATGGATTGAATAAAATCAAAGAAGGGTATACATCAATTGAGGAGTTCCTGAGGGTGATAGTCTGACGAAAATATCGGACTTGTTGCACAAAAGAAAAACACAGAGGGACTGTAGGAACGGAGATGATTGAAGTGATAAAAAACGAAAAAGGAAATGCGTTAATACTTGTAATAATAATAATGGTTGTGCTTGTGGCCCTTGCACCGGCGCTTGTACTTGCCGCGAATACGGAAATCAAGCAGGCGACAAGATATGAAAACAGGACGCAGGCATATTACTATGCCCGGTCGGGAATTGAAAACGCACTGGAATGGTTGATCGACGGTTATCAGTTGAATGCGGACTATGACGGCGAGGATTATATAGCCGGAAGCATGGCGGCTCTTGCAAAGTATGATACGGCACAGGGAAGCACTTCTGAAATAAACGTGTCCGTGCAAACGATGAACGCCAATGAAATTAAAATAGTTTCTACAGGGATCTACAACGGTGTTCCGATGGAACTCTCCCTTGTTGTCAACACGGTCATGATAAGCAGCAACGCCTTTCTCGTATCGGATTTCGACAAGGCCATTTTCATAACCGATAGCGGAGACCTGCAGTACTTGTATTTGTCTTCCCCAAACGGCATAAGAAATATAGAAGGCGATATCGGTCTTATGGTGGATTACTACAACATGGATGTGTTCGATTTTAATTATGATTCAAGATATTGGGACAGTTCCAACAAAATATACCTTTATCTGCCAGCAGGCATAACAATAGAGCAGTTGGAGGCCGAGCTTGAAACTTATACAGAAACACAGGGCAATAAAACATATTATACCGGCATAGCCAGTTTTTATTTTGCCGACATGGTTGTGGTTGTAACGGGCGAGGTGATAGCGTATCCTAGACCGATATTCCCCACATATCCGATAAATACGTCAACCAGTGTTGAAACAGATGCTACGATTGATTTCGCAAGCAACGCCGCCGACCGTTTCTACGACGCTCTTAACGGAAACCTTACGGTATATTTAAATGCAGCCGGGGACAACAACATCTATGTGAACAATCTGAATATTGGCAGTCTTGTAATCTATAACACCTATGACTGGGAAAACCATGACGGAACAACGCAACCCTATAAACTCAATATTTATGTATATGACAGCTTGAACCTCAACGGGAACGACACTTTGAATCAGGACGGCGGTGTAGGCGACCTCATGGTCTATTACAAGGGGGAGACGGACATTAAATTCAATGGGACGCTCAGCATCAACGGAAGCATCTTTCTTGAAACGGCTGATTATGAATCATTGGGCAATAACGGATTTGCGGGACATATAATCATAGGTTCCGGGGATGCCACGGTCACGGGTAATTCGGACCTTGCCGCAAGGGTTTTATATGCACCCGATTCGTCCGTATATATGACTGGAAGCGAGACACTGAAGGGATCAGTTGTGGCCAAAAGTGTCAAATGCCAGGGTAACGGAAGCGTTAAGTATGACGAAACCATAGATTTGGTGACTTTCCCGTGGGAAATATTCGACGACCCGACGGGAGGTTCCGGGGGAAATGAAAGCCTGTCAAAAAGAGTGCTTGGTTACTACTGGCAGTAGACGGTGAATGAATAGAGGTCTTATGATGATAAACAATAAAAAAGGGATGACCTTGATCGAGGTTCTGGTCGCGTTTGCCATATTGATAATTCTTGCGGCAGCCTTTTTATTGTTGTTCAGCACAAGTGTAACAAATATATTCAATTTCGGAGCGGAATCCCGCGCAGTTGCCCGCACATCGGAAAAGATGGAAGTCTTGTATAATCTCGATAACGTAACCGGGACGGCGATTGAAACTGA
Organism: Clostridia bacterium; assembly: GCA_046484775.1. Lineage (GTDB taxonomy): Bacteria > Bacillota > Clostridia > DUPQ01 > DUPQ01 > JAFGQE01. Next base: position 9,812 of record JAWOIG010000061.1, read on the forward strand.
ACTTGATGCGCTGAATGGAAACAGTGTAGTTATAAAAGATGATCTTTACATATATAACGGCATTTATGATTTCAACTATTATTACGAGGCATCCGACACAGGGGTTGCTTCCGGTTACGACGTGACGTTGGTTGCGTTCTACAGAAACGGCGAAAAACATGTGAATTTGAATTCATTCATAAAGGCGGGTGATTGAGTTGACTCATTATATTAAAAATAAAAAGGGGTTTACAATCGCCGAGCTTCTCATCGCCGTATCCTTGCTGTTGCTGGTTCTTATCATTGGGTATATGGTTTTTTCCACATTGTCAAATAATTTCGCAACGGGCACGGATCAGTCATATGTTCAGCAGAACATAAGGTTCGTGGATGACTATTTTAAAAGCAATGTAAGAAATATCGGTCAGTTTTACATAGGTGACATTCCTCCTGCCAATCTGGGATATTCGGTTTTTGTGGAAAGCGATATTGCAAAGGCGGGCGACACGGATATAACTGATTCCGTCATCGACGATGTCACGGTGAAAGTCGATTTTTCCGGGGAATTCGTTGTTCTGGAATATACGGTTACGGGGCACGACGGGAATCAGACATATGAAATTGAAAACAAGGTCGTTCTTAACAATGTTCCGACGGACTCGGTGTCTGCGGGAACCGTGATATCCGGTACATACGATGGCGGGGACATAAGCCTCCAATCGAACAAACTGTTTTTTAACTACGACCCCATTTATCGCAAACTGAGGACTTTGGTGGCTTCCCCCGGAATTGTAACAACGGTGCAAAATTATGATGCCGGGTCGCCTCTTCCTGTATATTTGATCTTGAGCAACGATTCTTTCCTGTCGGGGATCACCATTTTGGATATTACCATAGCCGGCGACATTTCCGGCTTAAGCATCAATAATTTGACCAGGGAAAACAATAACAGGCTTCTTTTAGAGCTGATAGGGTCAACGCCGGGGTTGACGGCTCCGGGCTCAGGGACGATAACGGTTGACGGCGACTATCTCGTGGGGGACGGGGATTTGTCTGTGACAATTCCCGTGGAAGACCCCTATGCTGCCTATATGATTATTTACGGGGCTGAAAGCGTTGCAATACCTGAGACAGGGGGTAGTCCTGTAACAACGCAATACACTGCAGTTGTTTATGACCAGGGCACAAATGAGTTTCCTTCGGCGAACGCGGATATAGTCTGGACACAGACACCGCCTTCATATGACGGAGTCGTGATCTCATCGCTCAACAATGTTCTCACAATGGTGGTTTCCGATACTGCTCTTCCCGGAAGCATTAAGTTTGGTGCAAAAATGAGCACAAACGAAAGCATCGCATGGGAGTACACAATAGATTTAGTGGTCGCAACACCATGATATCAATTAAAAACAGACAC
>JAWOIG010000064.1:0-22644 GCA_046484775.1 Clostridia bacterium
CGAATGGGCGCTGTTCGAGGCGCTTCTGTCCCGCCCCGGGCAGCTTCTGTCGAAGGTGCAGCTGGAAGAGAAACTCTACGCCTTCGACGCCGAGGTAGAGAGCAACACCATCGAGGTCCATGTCAGCCGCCTGCGCAAGAAGCTCGGGGCGGGGGTGATAGAGACCGAGCGCGGCCTCGGCTATCGGCTGGGCAAGCCATGAGGCCGCCACGGAGCCTCCAGGCCCGGCTCGGGCTTTCGCTGGGCGTACTGCTGACACATTCTAATGGCGGGATTCGGCAGGAGCGCCGCCGGGCAGGACCTTGTGCTTGCAAGCGTTGATTATGTCGATGCCAAGTTCAATGAACTCAGTACCCGGATCAATATGATAACGTCGGGCGGTGTAACCGGGGGAGCCGTCGATTCAAATACCCTGACAAGGGTAAGCAACCTTGAAGTCCAGACAGGTGGGCTTCAGAATGATGTCGACGATTCAACGAAGCGAATAGATTTCATGGATATCACAATGAGAAACCTATCTGATGGAACGGTTTATCAGGTGATAAAGGTTGACCCGGGGGTAAAGGTGCTTGCGTCCGGAACGGGCGAAGTCATTCTGAGAAGCGGCAGTGCAAGGGTCATTGGAAATGAATATGGGGAAGGTCTTTCCGACCTTACCGCGGGCAGGGAACTGAAGAATGGGGAATCCTTGGAAAAGGATCATTTAATACTTATACCGCGTGGAGATGGAAGGGGAATAATTACGGATACCGTCTGCTATATAATATATAAAGGACTTTATCATCTGCAGTGAGGCAATCCCATAACGGCGGATTAATTGGAGAATAAATGAAATTTGGATTCAACATACCGGTAGACCTGAATTTCGGGGCCGGGGTTGTCAACGGCAACAGAGAAAAATTCAATTTGGGCAAAAAAGCCATGATTGTCACGGGGAAAAACAGCGCGCGCATTTCCGGGGCTCTAGTGGATGTTCTGGATGCGCTTTCATCCAATGGAACGGACTATGTAGTATATGATGGTATCCGGAACAATCCTGATCTTGACAATATATCCGAAGGCGCTGATTATGGCAGGGCAGGCGGAATCGATTTCATTGTTGCAATCGGAGGGGGTTCTCCCATGGATGCGGGAAAAGCGATAGCCGCGCTTTGCACCAATGACATCGAGCCAATCGACCTCATCGGCAAAAAGTTGAATGAAAGGCCTCTTCCGATCATAGCCATACCGACTACGGCAGGGACGGGAAGTGAGCTTACCCCGTATGCGGTTCTCACAGTTCCTTCCATGAAGACTAAAAAAAGCTTTTACAGTCCCTTTATTTTTCCCGTTTCCGCCTTTGCGGATCCTTGCTATACGTACAGCCTTCCATATCTTGTAACGATAGACACGGCCTTTGATGCTTTTTCACATCTGCTTGAAAGTTATCTTTCACTGAAAAGCACCCCTTTGAACGACCTCATTGCACTTGAAGGAATAAAGGCGTTCGCTGAATGCAGGCAGGCAATTTCGGAAAAGCTCATTATTGCTGAAACCAGGGAGAAAATGATGTATGCATCCTGCCTTGGAGGAATGGCGATAGCCCATACCGGAACAACAATGCTTCATGCAATGGGTTATTCTCTGACTTACTTCAGGAACTATTCCCATGGCAGGGCCAACGCTATGCTCATTGGAGAATATTTGAGATTCAATTATAAAAAGACATCCTGGAAAATTGACAATGTTATGAAAATTCTGGGATTCAGGAATATCGATGATGCAGAGGAATTTTTTTCAATGGGGCTGGATGGTAGGCCGCTGATTTCTGATGAGGACTGCAGGACATACGCAAAGCTTGTAATGGAACAGGGAAACATCAGGCAGAACCCCAGAACAGTAGAGGAAGAAGATATTTACGATATATACGTAAAATTATTCGGAGGTATCCAATGAAAGGCGATGTAAGGATTCTTGTCATAAACAGCCTTAAGGAAGCTGCGGAGCATATTGCAGCCATAGGCGCGGAGGAAGGCAAGGTCGACTGGCTTGCCGGCAAAGCCGCTTTTATGACTATTAAGCTTGATAAAGTTCCCTCTACTGACGCGATAATGGTAAAGAACGACATGCTCGAAATGGGGGGGCAGGCCATATACAACAAAGGTGTTTATGACGGAAGTGTTTCGAGAAGCGATATTATTATGTCAGGCTCAAGAAGGATGTTCGAAAGGCTTGTGAAAAGGCTCAGGCACCGTACGGTTAATACTGCTGAAATAGCAGAGGAAATCGAGGCTATGCTCAAGGTTGAAGGCCTGACGGGGAGCACGCTTCTTTGCCGGGACAAGAGGATACAGATAGGCCAAAAGACAATAATCATGGGGGTTCTTGAGATTACTCCTGGATATGACGAAGGAATTCTTCTTGAAAGGGCGGATGAAATAATTCAAGAAGGTGCAGATATAATAGACATAACGTGCAATCCATCGATTGATGAAGAGCTTTCATTATCCTGCGCTTCAAAGATAATTGAAAAAATAAGGCTAAAATACGGTGTGCCGATATGCACGGATGTATCCAGATCCGAACCGGCAAGGAGACTGCTGTCATCCGGAGCGGATATAATAAACGACATATGGGCGGTTCGAAGGGACCCGGAGATTGCAAGGGTGGCCGCCTCATATAAAGCAGGTATAATATTGATGCACAATACTACGCATAGAATACACTCGGATGTCATGGGCAAGATAGTGTCGACCCTGCGGAAAAGCATCGCCGTATGCCAGGGAGCCGGAATAGGCATCAACAGCATTGTCGCGGACCCGGGGCTTGGCTTTGGCAAAAGTATAGATCAGAATCTGGAAGTGGTCCGAAAGCTGAAGGAATTAAGGTCGCTGGGAGTTCCTGTAATGGTCGGGCCTTCCGGAAAAAGTCTCTATTCCTCGATTGTGGAGTCCGAAAGAGAAGAAAATCTCGGGATAATTTCATCAGTGGTTTCTGTTTCGATTGCAAACGGAGCTGACATCATAAGGGTTCATGATGTTGCTCAGATGAAGAACGCCGCAGGAATCACCGACGCAATAATCAATAAATGAAGCAGGGACTGTAAATGATTGCATATTTTTATATTGATGGAAACGATGCGGAAGAGACGGTTGAATGTGGTCTCAAACTTTCCATATATGGAGATCCGGTGCTTGAGGACAACGGGCATCCGCTAAAGGCGATCCGTGCGCTGCTTTCACCCAAGGACGATATGGAAAAATACAACGATGCCGGCCTGGAATGCCTGAAACTGGACATTCCCAATGGCAAGCTGCTTGTCGCGGAAGCAGCATATCTCGAAACAGGCAACAGAAAGTGGTTCAATGAATCTGTTGTGCATGCCGAGAACTATATACTCGGTTCTTACAGGAATCCATGCTTCTTGATAACTTTTACTGTAATGAACGAATATATAGGAATACTTGATAAAAAACGCGATGTACCAGTTCTATATGACAGTTCGGAGGAATTGTACATACATAACGTAAAATCAGAATTCGAGTACAAGGACAATGATTTTTATGATAAGGCGCTATATGGTTATCTCGATGTCATGAGACGCAACTGGAAGGCATCCATAGAGTGGCAGTCCGATGAAATAACGATTTTCGGCGCCAACGAAAAGAAATATATAATCAGGAACCCTGTGAATGAAAAATAATATACTGGATGTATTGCACAAAAATGAAGGGGTATATGTTTCCGGACAGCGGTTATGCAAGGAAATCGGAGTAAGCAGGACAGCGGTTTGGAAGCATGTCGGACTGCTTGTTTCTGAAGGCTATCCGATAGATAGTTCGCCCGGAAAAGGCTATAGACTCAAGGAAAAAGCAGACATTCTGAATGAATATGAAATTATGCGGTTCATGGACAGAAGGGTTCCGCTGCGTTTTCAAAAGGTCACTGAGTCGACCAATGCATTGGCGAAGAAGATTGCGCCGGACGAGAAAGAAAAATTCGCTCTTGTCGTAGCAGAAAGACAGAACGGCGGCCGCGGAAGGCTTGGAAGATTGTTTGAATCCGATAACAATCTTGGTGTCTGGTGTTCGTTTATTATAAAACCGAATATGGAACCCGAGGAAGCACTTGTTATAACCGTCGTATCGGCGATAGCCGTATGCATTACTGTTTTTGAATTGTATGGCGTCGAACCCGGAATCAAATGGCCAAACGATATCATCATGGGAGGAAGAAAAGTCTGTGGGATTCTATCCGAAATGAGTTGTGAAACCGGAGCAATCGAACATATAGTCGTCGGGGTAGGAATAAATGTAATACAGCAGAAAAACGATTTTTCCAAGGAAGTTTCCCAAACCGCTTCATCCTTGTATATGGAAACGGGCGATAGACGGGGCAGAGCGGAAATCGTTGCGGCATTATGTTATAATATGCGGGAAGCAGTAGAGGCTGTCGAAAGAAAAGATACCGGATGGCTGAGGGAGAATTGGAGCCGATTTACGGCCACAGACGGGAAATACATAAATATTTGGAAGAATGGAAGAAAGACGACTGTATTTGCCGAAGGGATAGATGAAAAGGGACGATTGATAACGTTGGATGAAAAAAAAGAAAGATGCGTATATTCTTCAGGAGAAATATCAATCAGAGGAATAAACGGGTATATTTGAAAGGAGAAATAGATGACACAGGAAAACAATTCATATAAAAAACCCGGGGACGGCGCAAAGCAAAGCCAGACCGGAGGCAGGCCTTATTATAAGAGCAAGTACAAGAAAAACACAGTGGTAAAAGCAAGTGCCCCGGAACCGAACAAAAATGCAGAAGGATCCGGAAACAAAAAGGCAAACCATAGCAACAGGAGTTTTGTAAAAAAGAACTATTCTCCCAGAAAGGAAAGACCTGTAAGAAATCCGGCGTTTGAAACGATCGGGGATATAAAAAAGGACATACAAAGGATAGAAAAGGAAATCAGACTTGAGATAGAGGAAATAAAAAGCATAAAGGTTTAGGTGGGCGGATGCTGCTGGCGATTGATGTCGGTAATACGAATATTGTGGTCGGATTGTATAGTGAATCAGGGCTTATGCATGTCTGGAGACTTGCAACCAACAAAGAAAGAACCAGCGATGAGTTCGGTGTATTTTTCATGGCGATGTTTAATAACACGGACCTGGAAATGAATAGCGTGAAAGATGTGATAATTGCCAGTGTTGCACCCAATGTAATGTATTCGCTCAGACATTCAATTAGAAAATTCTTCGGTTGCGTTCCGGTCATTGTTGAGCCGGGCATTAAGACGGGACTTAACATCAGGATTGACAATCCAAAGGAGCTGGGAGCGGATCTTATAGTCGGGGCGGTCGCTGCATACGGCATATATAGAAGTCCGGTAATTGTAGTGGACTTTGGTACAGCGACAAAATTAAGCGCAGTCAGCGGCAAGGGGGAATTCCTTGGCGTTGTTATCTGCCCGGGAATAAGGGTTTCCGCGGATGCGCTGACCCAGAATGCGGCAAAGCTTCCTCGCGTTGAAATAGAGAAACCAAGAAATGTCATAGGGACAAATACAGTTGACAGCATGCAGTCGGGAATAGTTTATGGCAATGTCGGAAAAATAGATTACCTGGTGAAAAAAATAAAGGATGAAATGGCGGCGGCGGGTGAGAACAGAGCTGAGATCAAGGTTGTCGCAACGGGCGGGCTTGCACGGCTTATTGCGGAAGAATCCGGGGAAATAGATGACATAAACGGGCTGCTGAATCTGGAAGGCCTCAGGATTATTTATGAAAAAAACAAGCCTGTATGAACCTATTAATTGCTTCCTTCATTCAAATATAAAAAGAAAACCGGTAAGCTTTCATATGCCGGGTCACAAATACGGAAGATTCGGTTATCGAAGGACCTTTCGTGAACATAAAGAATTCGACATTACTGAAATACCCGGCGCGGACAATCTAAAAAACCCCGGGGGGATAATATTGGAGTCGCAGATTGCCGCAGCTGAAATATATGGAGCAGATCAGACGATGTATCTTACCAACGGCTCTACTTCCGGCATACTGGCGGTAATGGGATATGCAAGAACCACCGGCAGGAAGCTGCTGGTGTCAAGGGATTCACACATCAGCGCCGTAAACGGTTCGATTCTATTTAATGTAAGTACAGAATACATACCGGTTGAATGCGAAAATGGCATGGCGCTTCCCGTATCACCGGCAGATGTTGAAAGCCATATTGCGATGAATCCGGATGCCTGCGGAATTTTAATAACATCGCCTAATTATTATGGAATTGCCGCAGACACAAAAAAAATAGCGGAACTGGCCCACCAAAACGGAATGTTCCTGGCGGTTGATGAAGCCCATGGGGCTCACCTGAGGTTTTCAGGGCTTGGCAGCCTTTCCGGAATTCAAAATGGAGCCGATATCGTATGCCATAGCCTTCATAAGACGATGCCGGTATTCAATCAGGGTGCATTGATCCACATATGCGGAAATCTTGTGGATGCGGTAAAACTGAAATCCATAGTGAACATGATTGGAACGACAAGTCCTTCCTATCCGATTATAGCTTCGATGGAAAAAGCCATAGCATTTTATAATCGGAAAAGCAGAGCGTTATATGGAAGATTGTCAAGGAAAGTCCGTTCATTCAGAAAAAAAATCAAGGATTTTGCGGGGATAGCCATAGTGGACAACGATGATTTCAGCCGTATTGTATTAGATGTGTCGCGAACCGGAAAATCGGGTTTTGAGATTCTTGCAAGGCTTCATGATGAGAGTTCGATAGATATGGAAATGGCGGATTTTACTCATATAATAGGTATTGCGACCCCTTCAAATAAAAGCAGGGATTTTGGAAAACTGGCATCTGCATTGAAGGCGATGGGTGAAGGAACCGCAAAAAAACACGAATTCAGAGTTCCCAAAATACCGGTGAAAATCATGGAGCCCGCAAAGGCAATCGCCGGAACAGTTGAAATCGTTGCCCCGGATATGGCCGGGGGGCGTATTTGTGGTACAATTATTATGTCCTATCCACCCGGTATACCGCTTGTTTGCCCGGGTGAGGTTATTGACGGGGATGCCATTGAATTCATAAAAAGAATAATCAGCCTGGGAGGAACAGTGCTGGGAATCAACGAGAATGGGATTCCGGTATTGGAGCAAACATGAGAAAAGGATTTTTTATATCAGTCGAAGGTCTTGATGGGTCTGGAAAGACGACGCAAATTCAAAGTATCGACGATTATTTCCGGGGAATCGGAATGGAGACGATTATGATCAGGGAACCTGGCGGAACCGAGATCGGCGAGAAGGTAAGGGATATACTTCTTGATGCCTGCAACACCGGGATGGACAGCGTTGCGGAAATGTTGCTTTTTGCCGCGTCAAGGGCGCAGATCATGGCGGAGAAGATTCTACCGGCATTGAATGAAGGCAAGGTGGTTATTTGCGACAGATTCATAGATTCCAGCATTGCCTATCAGGGATACGGAAGGGGATTGGATGTTGAAGAGGTAATGGCGGTCAACCTTGCTGCTGTGCGGCATGTTCTGCCGGACATAACGTTCTTTCTTGACAAGAAGCCGGAGGAATCACTCAGGAGAAGAAGGGAAGCGACGGGAGCCGACAGATTGGAAAATGAGAGGATGGAGTTCCACGACAGGGTATATAAAGGATATAAGGAGTTGTGCAAAAAATACCCGGAACGCATAAAGAAACTTGATGGCGACCGGGATATCGCTTCAATCAACGGGGAGATCATCGGGAATATAAAATACATACTTGGAAGGATGTGATAATATGAAACTGGTTTTTGCAATTGTACATGACGAGGATGAGACTGAGGTAATGAGGAGCCTGAACGAAGAAGGTTTCAGTGTAACCAAGCTATCCTCTACAGGCGGATTCCTAAGGGCGGGAAACTCCACCCTGGTTGTCGGTGTTCCTAAAGAAATGGTTGAAAAGGTAATGGATATAATAAAAGCCAAATCCAAAAGCAGGAAGAAGCTGGTAAATTCATCCATAACACCGGCAGTCAACAGCGCCATAGCGCCGGGCTATCCAATTGAAGTTACTGTAGGCGGTGCGACCATTTTCGTCATTGATGTAGAAAAATACGAAAAGGCATAACATGATGACTTTTCAGGATATCCTCGGAAGACAAGCCTTGAAGGAAAGGCTTGCCGCAGAGATAAGCGAAAAACATCCGGGACATGCATATATTTTTGAAGGCCCGGAGGGTTGTGGGAAAAAGGATTTTGCGGTTGCTTTCGCCTACATGATTTTATGCATGTCGGAAGGCGGTTCGAGACCATGCGGGGAATGCAGGCACTGTACGAATGTCAGGGCTGGCGGAAATGGTGAACTTTACATTGTTGAAGACAAGGATAAAAGTATTTCGGTCAGCAGCATCAGGGAACTGCAGGATAACATAGCCCTTTTGCCGGTTTGCAGCGAAAAGAAAGCATATGTAATCGTAGACGGGGACAATATGACGGTTCAAGCGCAGAACTGCATTCTGAAAACGCTTGAGGAACCTCCGGAATATGTCCATATAATCATAACGGCATCAAACAGCGACAATCTGATCGATACGCTCAAATCAAGGGCCGTTCTGCTGCAGGTGGGAATTAATTCAATAACCGAAATAAAGGAATACCTTTGTAAAGCAACAGACAAAACGGAGGCAGAGATATTGCTGGCCGCACAATGCTCATCGGGATCCCTTGGAAAAGCGCTTGAGATTCTCGAATCCAGGGAATTCAGTGAAGGCAGGGATCTTGCGGTTGACTTCATAACCGGTATTCTTGAAAAGAATTTCAGGCAAGCCCATGAGATTGCCAACCGGGCAATAAAATACGGCATGGATGTCTTTTTTGCCGCAATATCCGGCATTCTGAGGGATATGATCGTATTTGGGACAACCGGAAACGTCGGTTTGTTGATAAACATGGATAAAAAAGATATCATTATAAACGGTGCCAGCAGATATCCCGGGAATGTTCTGGCAAGAATTGCTTTTATTTCCGAACAGGCAGCGGTGAATATAGGCTATAATGCATCCAAAAAGCAAACGATGGATGCGATGATTGTTAAAATTACGGAGGAATTGACCAAATGGTAAAGATAGTGGGCATCAAGTTCAACTCAAGCGGAAAAACATATTATTTCTCGCCCGGAGACCTGGAAATGAAAAAAGGCGAGGGTGTTATAGTGGAAACCGCAAGGGGAGTCGAGTACGGGGAAGTAGTACTTGAAGAAAGGGAAGTGGTTGAAGAGAAAATTGTATCGCCTTTGAAAGACGTCATAAGAATAGCGACTGAAAAAGACAGGGAACAGATTGCCGCAAACAAGGAAAAGGAAAAGGAAGCATATGAAATGTGCCTTGATTGTATAAAAAAGCGCAATATCAAAATGAATCTCATAAACGTCGAGTACACTTTTGACAATAATAAAATACTTTTTTACTTTACTGCGGACGGAAGGGTTGATTTCAGGGAACTTGTGAAGGATCTGGCGGGAATATTCAGGACAAGGATTGAACTGAGGCAGGTAGGAGTCCGTGATGAGGCCAGGATAGTGGGGGGAATCGGAATCTGCGGGCGCGTGCTGTGCTGCAATTCGTTTTTGGATGAGTTCAGGCCGGTATCGATTAAAATGGCAAAAGACCAGAATCTGTCGCTGAACCCGTCAAAAATTTCCGGCATATGCGGCAGGCTGATGTGCTGTTTGAAATATGAACACGAAGCTTATGAAGAATTGATACGCGCTACACCCGGGCAGGGAACATTGGTAGAAACCGAAGACGGCATAGGCGAAATAATAGATGTCAGTCTATTAAAGGGTGTGGTAAAGGTAAGGCCCCGAAAGGAAGGTGCCGACATCAAGTCGTATAATGTTGCTGATATAAAAATACTTAAAAGGAATCAACGCCGGGATAAGCCCGACGATATAGAAGCGGACCTCAAGGAACTGAAAGAGTTGGAGGATTAAAGCGAGGCGAAAACCTGGCTTCATGAAAGGAGAGAAAAATGAATATACTTGATTTTGCAATAAATATGGAGCTTGAAGGAGAGAAATTTTACAGGGACCAGGCAAAATCCCATTCCGGCAAGGGGATAAAGGCTGTTTTCAATATGCTTGCAGATGATGAAAAAATGCATGCGAGGATATTGCAAAGCAAAAAAGACAAATCTGAATATAGGTTCATTGACAGCAGTTTGTCGGGTTATGGGGACATCTTCAGAAATGAAGAAAAGTTCAGATCTGAAATCAAGGAAATTCCCGACCAGATTGACTTTTATCGGCTGGCGCTTGAAAAAGAAAAAGAAAGCATTGATTTATACAGGCGGCTTCTGTCGGAGTCTGAAGACATTGACGAAACCGATCTGTACGGATATCTTATTGAACAGGAAGAAAAACATTATAATCTGATATATGATTTGATAACTTTGCTTGAAAGAACCGAGTCGTGGGTTGAGTCCCCTGAGTTCGGCATTCGCGAAGAGTATTGATGGTGAATATGACAGGAATACGCCGGGCTTGATAACCCGGCTTTTTTATTTTTGCGAGCCTCTGGTTTTTATATGTACGGTATAATGAAAATCCCGCCAGTATAATAAATCTTTCAGTTGCTTGAGCTTCTTAAGGTTTTACCAAACTCTTATGTCATATTCGTCGCTAAACAATTAACCTGATGCCGGTATAGCGTTTATTTCCCCTGACGATTCAGGTTGATGAAGACATCTCTGTAAAACCCGTCTTTGTCCTCGATGCCCGCGGGGATATTGATAAGAACGCCGCTCTCATCTTCAGAAAGCCGGAGCATTCCTCTTTGAAGGTCGCCGGCAGTTGAAGACACATAAACAAAATTATCTTCAAAATATTCCGGATGGAATGCGTAGACCGCCGGAAGCATATCCCACATGATGAAATAGTCGTTGCCTGTTCCGGCCTTATTGAGGACCGTCCAAAAAACGCTCTGGAATTTCCAGTAGAGGGGGAAATTTCCCAGCTTGGGGAAATCCTTGAAATAAAAAGGTGCATCCAGACAGGCCTGACCGGTCATGACGGTTACCCGCGCACCGCTGTTTATCATTGCATGGCTGGCCATATAATCGGCGGACAGATTAAGTTCGGGTACATCGCGGTTCCCCAGGGAAAGGTCCTCCGTGTATCCACCCATTACTATAATCTGTCCTACGTTGTTGAAGAATTCCGGATCCACCTGTGAAGCGGCTTCGAGATTGCCCACCGGGCCTGCTGCGATTATTGTAACCTCGCCGGGATATTTTGCGACTGTTTCTGCAAGAAAACGCGCGGCGTCAGTTACTCCATCGTCGCTGGCCTGTTCACCCTTGAACAGTGGAATATCGGTGCGGTCTGCTTTTTTGAGCATCCGGACAGTATATTTATGATCATAAGTCCGGTTCCCGAAGGTTGTCGTAATTCCAAGCAAATCAGCCTCCGGTTTATTGAGAATATAAGAAAGTACAAGCCCGTCATCAACTTCCCAGAATGATCCGAGTGTGTTGTCACAGTCAAGGATAACCTTGATTTTGTCATCCCGGGCAACCTGATAGGCCTCTTCTGAGAATTGCTTTGATTTTCCCTGCGCAAGAGTCATGTATGCAAAGAAACCCAATGCGGCAATTATTATGCAAAGCAACAGAATAAGAACGGTCATTCCAAGTATCTTCAATATTTTCATAAAAGGCACCCCCATACAGTCAGTGATATACAAAGTATATTTCATAATAAAGCATTCGGCAAATATATTGAAAAAAGGGTATATATAGCAGAAAGAGGGATGAAAAATGAAAAAACAGGTTGCTGATAGTGGTCTGATTCAAAAACACACTTTGATTTTTATCTTCATAATGATTGCAGCGATTCTTGTCGGTGCTGCAATATCAGCAGGAAAGAACAAATCCCCCAAAACGGAATACAATGTTCTGTCGGCGGGAGCGGCACATACGGTTGCTTTGAAGAAAGATGGAACGGTTATTGTGATCGGCGAGGGAGCAGATGAACAGTACGGCACATATGAATGGTCTGACATCGTTTCTGTTTCCGCAGGCTCGGCACATACAATCGGATTGACTTCAGACGGAAAGGTTTATGCCGTCGGGGATAACCTCTATGGGCAGACGGATGTGGCGGACTGGAAAGATATCGTGTCAATATCGGCGGGAGCATACTTTACGCTGGGGCTTAAGGCCGACGGCACCGTCATTGGCGCCGGGGATAACTATTTCGGGCAGATTGAAACAGCAAAATGGATGGGAATAGTATCCATATCCGCAGGTACGGTAAATTCAATCGGAATAAAGTCAGACGGCACGGTTGTTGCCGCAGGAGACAATTCAAGGGGACAGATAAACATCGGAGGCTGGACGGATATAACAGCGGTATCCGCCGGAGCTTCGCATACGGTTGGACTAAGGTCCGACGGCACGGTAATTGCAACGGGTGACAATTATCATGGCCAGTGCAATGTCGGCGACTGGTCTGGGATCGTTGCAGTGACTGCAGGGGTAGGCCAGACCCTGGGACTTAAGGCCGACGGAACCGTGGTTGCCGCAGGGGATAATTACAACGGGCAGACTGATGTTTCGGAATGGACAGATATAATTGCGGTATCCGCGGGATGCGGATATACAATAGGCATAAAATCCGATGACGCGGCCATATCGGCAGGGAGGACAGAGGAAATAACGTCATCGTTGCACGAGCTTAGGGAAATAGGGTTCCCCTAGCGGAAGGCCTAAACTTTTCGTATTCCTTTATGGAGGTATGTATCCGGGATAAGAATGATTTTAGAAGTTTAGGCCGTCCATCGTACATATAGCAATCTTTGGAAGCGGGTTCGACTTCAAGCATCCGAAGCCGGGTTTCCAGACCGGGAAGCCGATCCAGAAAAGAATCATAGCATTTATTTTTTGAAAAGGTCCATGCCGTCTCGCTTACCGCGGAAAGTCTGGGAAATGCCTGCCAGAACAATTTTTCGATCGAAGCGGCATATTCTGTCCAAAGAGGAGCTTCTACACCAATAATAAGCCTGTTTTCATCTTCCGTCAGTCCATGCAGCTGAGGTTCGAATTCATAAGTTCTACTAAGCGGAATCAACTCATAACTGTAATCAAGATAATATTTTTTAAAGGGAGAGAATATGCATTTCCTGCCGTCGCGAAGGCTTTCTTCGGTTCTCTTTGCACCGAAAGGCGACCAGTATTGTATGATGGCATCCCTGTCAAGAGTGTGATGCGCCGACTCATCCCAGCATATAGCCAGGCGGCCTTTTTCCATAAGGTATGATATTATCCGGTTCATAAAAGCCGACTGAAGTTCGCGATAATTACTTATTCCGTTCATTTTCATGGCATGGCGGCAGTCGGGACAATTTCTCCAACGCTTCATGGGCACTTCATCACCGCCTATGTGGATATATCGATACGGGAACAAAGAGACAACTTCGTCAAGTATGTCCATTGCAATGGAATATGATGCTTCCTTGCCCGGGCATAATATATCCTTGTAAATGCCCCATCTCTCCCCCGTTTTATACGGACCGCCCGTACAGCCGCATCCGGGGTATGCCGCCAGGAGGGCGGAGGTATGGCCGGGCATATCGATTTCAGGGATTACTTCGATGAACCTTTCCTTTGCATAGGCAACGATGCCTTGCATTTGTTTCCGGGAATAAAAACCCGAATGAGGATTGCCATCGTATGTTTTTCTTCCGAGCAACAAGCCTCCGCCGATCTGGCTTTGGAGGCGGCTGGATCCTGTTTCTGTCAGAAGAGGCCGTTTCGCGACCTCCATCCGGAATCCCTGGTCGTCGGAAAGATGCCAATGGAATCTGTTAAGCTTATGAAGGGCCATGAGGTCCAGCAGTCTTTCAATCGTAACGACATTAAAGAAGTGCCTCGCCGAGTCTAGCATGAAACCTCGGTGTTGAAATCTAGGGATGTCTTCAATCAAAAGGCATGGGACAACCACTCCCTCGACTGTGTGCCGGGTCTCCAATGATGGAGGAAGCAGCTGACGCAGTGTCTGCGCCCCGTAAAAAAAGCCCGCGCATCCGGAAGCGGAAATGATAATCCTGCCGGCTTCAATCAACAGGCGATAAGCCTCCGGATTTTCAATGGAAGCATCTTCTTCAAACAGAATGGAACCCCCGCCGCCTTTTTCAAGACCCGCAATACTGCACAGAAAATCACCGGCTGCCAGGCTTTTTTCGCTATATGAGACTTTCATATCTGAAGAAAACATGAAACGTCCTTCAGCCGGCGACACCTTGTTTGGCATGGGTATTACATTGACAGGATTACGCATTGAATCAAACCCCCTATGCATAAATCATACCATATGTCGGATCTGATATGTAAAATGGCAATACAGGGGCAGATTCAGAATAGAATATTGGATTTTATCCCGGCTCACTTTGGAAATCAGCATTCTTGACACGCGTGTTAGGCGCGTTTAACATGAAGGCAGGACTATGGGAGTAATTCTTTAAGGGGAAGAGCAGATGATTGAAAAGTTGAGATTCCGTGAAAAGTTCGGGTTCGGCATGGGTGTTCTTGGACAGAACCTTATTTACGGCCTTATTGTGTCGTATCTATTGATTTATTATACGGATGTCGTGCTGATACCAACCGCCGTTACGGGGCTTTTATTCCTTACGGCACGAATATGGGATGCGGTGAATGATCCGTTCATGGGCATAATAGCCGACAGGACACGAACAAAGTGGGGGCGATTCCGGCCGTACATGCTGTTCACTCCGGTCTTCATCGGCATCATTACATATCTGGTCTTTTCCGTACCGGACATATCGCCCGGGGGCAAAGTGGCTTATATATTCATTACATATATATTATGGGGCATGATATATACGGTCGGAGACATACCGATGTGGTCCCTGACATCGGTAATAACAAGGGACACCGGACAAAAGACAAGCCTGATAGGACTAATCACCGTGTTTTCGCTTATCGGAATGGTTGGAACAGGGGTTCTTGTCGTTCCAATGCTTGGAGCCTTCGGCGGAGTCGGCTCAGCCCGGGCATATAAAATGGTTGCGTTGATATTCAGTATAATATGCACGGTAACGATGATGGGGATTTTCTTCGCAACCAAAGAAAGGGTCCGGCCGGACAATAACAAAATAACCGTCAGGAACAATTTCAAGGTTATTTTCAAGAACAAGCCGCTGTTGCTGGCGATTGCCTCCTTTGTAATAATTATGTCGATCATGACAATATCACAGGCCGTAATGGTGTTTTTTGCTCAATACAACCTTAACAACGTCGGCCTTGTTCCCGTCCTGACCATCGTAATGTTCATACCATTGCTTGCCGGCACTGCGCTGTCCGGACCACTTTCCGGAAAATTCGGCAAGAAAAACCTGTTTATATATTCCGGAGTCCTAAGGGTAATAACGTATGTTGTTTTCTTCTTCATGGGGTATGGGAATACTGTGGTTGTCCTGGTGTTCGTAGCAATAATCGGGTTCCTGATGGGAATGCCGACGGTGCTGCTTACAGCCATGCTTGCGGACAGCGTTGTATATGCGCAATGGAAACTTGGAATCAGAAGCGACGGTCTTGTTTTTTCCATGAGGACATTCATGTCCAAGATATCAAGTGCCATAGGAGGAGGGCTTGCCGCTCTGTTGCTGGGATTATACGGTTATGTTCCGAATGCCGTGCAGAGCCGGATGGCGCTTGACGGAATCTTTCATATGAATACATTGCTTCCCGCGGCGGCGACATTCCTTGGATTGATTCCTTTTCTGTTCTATGATCTGACAGACAGGAAGGTGGCGGAGATAACGGCTGAACTTGAAGCTGCGGATGCCGGGGAAGTCCCGATGAACAGCTGACATTGCAAGAATCGCAGCATACAAAGACAAACGAAATCGGAATAATTAAAGATACAGACGGGTTGAGACCGAGACTGCGGGCAGGATTGAGAGACAGAATTGCATCAGTTGAAGCGAAGTGAAAGGCGGGGGGATATTGCTGGACGAAGTTGATGAAATTTTAAAAAAGCTTACGCTTGAAGAAAAAGCCGGGCTCTGCTCGGGAAGCGGATTCTGGAACCTGAAGGCTATTGAACGGCTGGGCATGCCCGGTATCATGATGACCGATGGACCGCACGGGCTTCGAAAGCAAATGGGTGAAGGAGACCATGTGGGTCTCCGGGACAGTGTTTTGGCTACTTGTTTTCCAACGGCCAGTACGACGGCAAGCTCATGGGACACGGAATTGATTACCGAAATGGGAAGGGCGATTGCGGAAGAATGCCTTCAGGAGGGGGTTTCGGTCATACTTGGACCCGGAGCGAATATAAAGAGATCGCCTCTTTGCGGCAGGAATTTCGAATATATTTCCGAGGATCCGTATCTGACAGGGAAAATGGCTGCTGCGCTTATAAAGGGAATACAGGCGAAGGGAATTGGAACTTCGCTAAAACATTATGCCATGAACAATCAGGAAACCAGGAGAATGACAATCGATTCAGTAGTAGATGAGCGAACCCAAAGGGAAATTTATTTGTCAGGGTTTGAAATAGCGGTAAAGGAATCACAACCATGGACAGTTATGTGCTCATACAACAAGGTGGATGGGACGTACATGAGTGAAAACAATCATATGCTGAATGATATTCTCAGAACGGAATGGGGCTATGAGGGGGTTGTCGTAACGGACTGGGGAGCCTGCAACGACAGGGTCAGTGGAATAGATGCGGGGCAGGACCTTGAGATGCCGTCAAGCAACGGAAGGAACGACAGCAGGATCATTGAGGCGGTGATGTCCGGGACATTGCCGATGGAAGTGCTTGACAGGGCGGTTTCCCGCATAATAAGACTGGTATTGAATGGAAGGAAGAACAATAGACCCGGATTCAGATATGATGCGAAAGAACATAACGCGCTTGCAAGAAGGATTGCCGCCGGTTCGGCAGTGCTTTTAATTAATGAAGGGGTGCTTCCGTTGGATAAAAGCAGCAAGCTGGCGGTAATCGGCGAATTTGCAAAAAAGCCAAGATACCAAGGCGCAGGGTCTTCGCTTATAAATCCGCATAAAGTTGAATCATTTTGCGAAGAGCTGGATAAAGCGGGAATTTGCTATGAATATGCGAGCGGTTATGACCTTAAGTCGGAAAAGCCGGATGAAGTTCTCATCGGACAGGCCAAGGAATTCGCCGCGAGAGCGGATACGGCAGTTATCATTGCGGGTTTGCCACCGGCATACGAGTCGGAAGGTTTCGACAGGCGGCATATGCGGATGCCGGAATCCCACAACCGGCTGATAGAGGAAATTGCTTCAGTCAATCCCAATACCGTGGTCGTGCTGTTCAACGGAGCGCCTGTAGAAATGCCCTGGGCAGGAAGTGTGCGGGGAATACTTGAATGCTACCTGGGGGGCCAGGCGGGCGGTGGAGCTGTGGCGGATTTGCTTTTCGGGGATGTAAATCCCTCCGGAAAACTAGCTGAAACATTTCCATTAAGACTTGAGGACACGCCATCATTCAGATACTTTCCGGGTTACACAAAAACCGTGGAATACAGAGAGGGAATATATACAGGCTATCGTTACTATGATAAGGCCAAAAAGGAAGTGCTGTTTCCTTTCGGGCATGGGTTGAGTTACACGGAATTTGATTATTCCGGGCTTTTGGTGCAAAAAAAAGGCGAATATGACTTCAGGATAACCGCGGACATCAGGAATAATGGAAACTGTGCGGGAGCGGAAGTCGTGCAGTTGTATGTCGGTAACAATGAATCGCCGATATTCAAATCGGTTAATGAACTGAAGGGTTTTGAAAAGATATTTCTGGAGCCCGGTGAAAGCAAGACGGTTGCTTTTGAGGTTGGGGAAAGGGCATTTTCATTTTACAACATCAACATACCGGGGTGGCATGTCGACAGAGGCGTTTATACCATCGGTATAGGAGCTTCGAGCAGGGACATCAGGCTTGAGTACAAAGTGGAATTGGACGACAGCGTGAATTCCGTGGTTCCGGACTACAGCAAGGCTGCGCCGGACTATTATTCGATTGGGAAAGAAGGGTTCGAAATTGAAGAAAGCCAGTTCAGGATTCTTTATGGCAGAAACCTGCCCGAAAGGGAACCGTTTCCAGATGAACCCTTTCAACAGAATTCCACACTCGGCGAAACAAGGAAAAAACTTTTGGGTCGGATTATATTCGGAATAATGAAAAGGCAGGTAAGCAAAATGCTCGGTGAATCCGAGGATTCCGCGGAGTCGGGACTTCTCATGGTGGAGGCAATGCTGTCTGAAATGCCCGTCAGGGCCGTAGGAATGATGGGCGGCGACATGCTTCCGCCAAATTTTACAGACGGTTACATAACAATGCTGAACGGAAACCTCATCAAAGGAATCAGCATGATGATCGGAAGGAAAAAAGCCAATGATATCACTAAGAAAATTACATAATTATGCAGGGGGAATGGACAATGTTTGAAATTACGGAAATACTGGTCGAGTACCGAAGGAACGCCATGGGACTTGATGTTCCCATCCCCAGGTTTTCATGGAAGCTTAACTCAGACGGACGGAACGTTATGCAGACTGCTTTTAGAATCCTGGTCTGCTGCGGCGAAGGAACTGCGTGGGACAGCGGCAGGATTGAGTCGAGCCGCTCGATAAATGTGGAATACGAAGGAGCAGACCTTGAGAAGACGACGATTTATAATGTCGAAATTACAAGCTGGGACAGCCATGGGAACATGGCGGCATGCGAAACAACGTTTGAAACCGGATTGATGACATATAGAAATCTAAAGGCGGGATGGATTACACATGATTTACCACCGGGGGAAGAGGCATGTCCGGTATTTGTCAGGAAATTCAGTCTTTCGGGCGAAGTCGCCTCGGCAAGAATCTATTCCACTGCGCTTGGAATATATGACCTTTATCTAAACGGGGAAAGAGTTTCCGATGAGTATTTTTCACCGGGCTGGACAAGTTATGGTAAAAGGCTCCAATATCAGGCATATGATGCGACAAAGCTATTAAAGGCTGAAAATGAACTGCGGGCAACCGTTGCAAACGGATGGTACAAGGGAAATTTTGCATTCGAAGGGAGAAGAAACATATACGGCGATACAGCCGCCTTCCTTATGGAACTTCATGTGATTTACTCCGACGGCAGTAAAGAACTGATAATCACTGATGAAAACTGGGGATTCACTACCGGAGAGGTAATATACAGTGAGATATACCACGGCGAGACAGTCGATAAAAACGCTGTTGCGGCTGAACCAAGGCCGGCAAAAGCCTATGGTCATGCCGTTGACATGATTATCGCCGCGGAGGCGGAGCCGGTAAGGATAACAAAAAGGCTGCCCGCAATCGAGGTGATCAACACTCCGAACAATGAGACTGTAATTGACTTTGGGCAGAACCTGACGGGTTTCGTGGAATTCAAGGTCAAACGGAAAAAGGGCGACATTATAACCATAAGGCATGCGGAGGTGCTTGATAAGAACGGAAATTTCTATACCGAGAACCTTAGGGCGGCAAGGGCGACGGATACCTTCATCTGCAGCGGCAACGAGGACTTTTTCAGACCGAGGTTCACATTTCACGGATTCAGATATATCAGCGTGGAAGGACTTGGTAAAAATCCGGACATGTCCGATTTCACCGCCTGCGTGCTTCATACGGACATGAGGCAGACGGGAAGATTCGAATGTTCGGATGATATGGTAAACAAACTTCAGGCGAATATAGTATGGGGACAGCGCGGTAATTTCCTGGATGTGCCTACGGACTGTCCGCAAAGAGATGAAAGGCTTGGATGGACGGGGGATGCGCAGGTATTTGCCGCAACCGCAGCATACAACATGAACACGGCGCTATTCTTTGGGAAATGGCTCAGGGACCTGTCGGCGGACCAGTCTGATTCAGGAAGCGTACCGTATGTGATTCCGGATGTGATTACAAAAAAAGGCGAGGAGGCAAGGTGTTCCGCGGCATGGGGTGACGCCGCGGTCATAGTTCCATGGACAATGTACTGGCATTATGGAGACATCCGATTTCTCGAGATGCAATACAACAGCATGACAAAGTGGGTGGATTACCTGGCCGCTCAGGACAGTGGAACATATCTGTGGAAATCCGGAACGCATTTCGGGGATTGGCTTGGACTTGACATGGAGCAATACTTCGCTCAGCTTAAATTTTCGAACGAGAGTGCAACCGGAGCCACGGACAAGCATTTCATCGCAACGGCTTTTTTTGCATATTCTACAGGAATCGTGGCAAAAACCGCAGGTTTGCTGGGCAGGAATCAGGACGAAAGAAAATACCGGGAGCTTCATGAGAGAATCATCGGAGCTTTCAGGAATGAGTTTGCAACAGCCAACGGGAGGCTGGTCAGCGAGACGCAGACGGGCCTTATTCTTGCATTGCTGTTCAACCTTGTTGAGGATAAGCACCGCAAGGAACTTATTGAAAAACTTGAGAAAAATATAAAGAGGCACAATGACCATATGGTTGCAGGATTTGTCGGGGCCTCATACCTAAGCCATGTGCTTTCTGGCAACGGACTTCACGAATTGGCGGGAAAACTGCTGCTTCAGAAGAATTATCCGTCCTGGCTTTATCCGATAACCAAAGGCGCCACCACGATATGGGAGCGGTGGAACGGAATCATGCCCGACGGTGATTTCGCAACGCCTGCAATGAATTCATTCAACCACTATGCCTATGGCGCCATAGGCGACTGGATGTACAGGAAATTGCTTGGCATCAATGCCGCTGAACCAGGCTACCGGGAAATAACGATTTCACCAATGCCGGTGGAAGGCATTGATTATGCAAGTGGATCGCTTGAGACTATGTACGGCAATGTATCGTGCGAATGGAAAGCGCATGGCGATGATTTTGAAGCCGATGTGGAAATCCCCGTAAACTGTACTGCGAAATTCAGATTCCCCGGAAGCGGGGAAACGGTGAGGGTAGGTTCGGGGAAGCATCATTTCAGTGAAAAAGAACAGGCAGCCCGATGAAAAAAACATTTGTTGGGATAAAAAGTAAAAACAAGCAAGCCATGGATGCCATCGAACTGGTAGAACATGAAGGGATTCCCATTTCCCTGGTGCATATAATGCAGCATGAATATATTGAGCGCATCGCCGGGGCGGAACCCGGGGATTACCTGAGAAATCCCGAGGGAACATATATCAGATGCCTTAAAAACATAGATGTAAGCGTCGTGGACCAGTATCTTGCACTCAATCCGCTTAGAATGGGAAACAAGGGATTTGAAAGCAATGGAAAGATACATGGCGGCGCTGTCATTTGCGATGGAATTACAATAGATTCCCCGGAAGCCGTCGTCGATCATTTGGAGAAGTACGAATTCCCAAGGCTTTCCGAAGCCGTTCGCAGCTTTAGTGAAGACGAACGAATAAAGGAAATAATAACCTCCGAAAATGAAATGCAGAATAAGTTGGGTGAAAGCATTCTGAAAACCGGATATGCATATTTCAAGTTTCCGATTCTTTTTTACTCGAAATACGGATATGAAAATTATTTCATGGCATATGCCCTGTATCCGGAAATAATTGAAAAGCATTTCTCGCTTCAGGCGGACTATGCCATTATCAATAACATTGCGGCCATTAAGGCAATAGAAAAAGGTAATCTCAACAATCTGTTCAGGCTTGACCATGACATGGCCGATTCAAGGGGTATTCTTTCGGGAATTAAAAGCCTGGAAAGACTTTGGATGCCCCACTTTGAAAGATGTCTGGCTCCCGCAATCAGGGCCGGGGTTAAGTTCATTTGGCATTGCGACGGGAATCTCATGGAATTGATACCCGGGCTGCTTGATATCGGCATTAAGGGATTCCAGGGTTTTCAGTATGAAGACGGCATGGATTATGTAAAGATCTGCAGGATGAAGACAAGGGAAAATGAACCTCTGATAATTTGGGCGGGCGTCTCGGTAACAAGGACGCTTCCATTTGGAACACCGGAAGATATAAAAAGAGAAATGAGGTTTCTGGTTGAAAACGGTCCGGGGCCCGGACTTTTCCTGGGTTCGTCAAGTTCCATAACTCCGGGGGTGCCATGGGAAAACATTGAAACATTGATTGAAGGATTGCAATATTATAAAAGATACAGGAGCAGGTCATGATCATTAAAACCGTAAGGACCCGTGGTGATATGAGGAAATTTGTCCGTTTGCCGGAGCATATTCACCGAGACAGCCCGTTCTATGTTCCGCCAATGTGGATGGAAGAGAGAAAGGCTTATTATGCAAGAAACAACCCAATTCTCAGTAATTCTGACTTTGAGCTTTTTCTCGCAATTGACGAAGACGGCAGGACCATTGGAAGAAACCTGGTGTACATTGATAAAGATTTCAATAGCTTCTACAATTCAAAAACAGGGTTTTTCGGAGCTTTCGAGTGCATTGACAACAAGGAAGCCGGCGCCATGCTGGTCGCGGAGGCAGAGAGATGGATACATGGCAAAGGAATGGATACGGTAAGGGGTCCCATACATCCCGTGGCGGAAAACTGGGGTTTTGTTTATGAGGGTTATGACAGTCCGCCCATGTTCATGTCCCCATGGAACCCTGGATATTACCATGGGTTTTTCGATGATTA
>JAWOIG010000068.1:0-11487 GCA_046484775.1 Clostridia bacterium
GGTTGTCCTCAATATTTCAACCGCCTGGAATTCCCAGCTTTTACCGAAAACCGCCACTGTATCGGTACCGGCATTCAGCAATGATTTAAGATTGCCGTCCTCCTCCGCCATGACACCCGGTCTTCTTGTGCTTCCGAACGCGACTATTTTGGAATGCCTGAGGTTCATTTTTTTAACTTCGGTAAAGAATTCGCTGTCCTTGGGATTTGAGCCCGGGTTGCCGGCTTCTATGAAGTCTATCCCAAGTTCGTCAAGTTTGCCGACAATCTTCAGTTTATCCTTTACCGTAAAAGATATGCCCTTGCCCTGCGCGCCGTCCCTGAGGGTAGAATCATAAATGAATATTTTTTTCATATCATTCACCGTTCTTTACTGCGGCAGATGAGGAATAAGCCCTGTTGGCCGCATTCAGATAAGCCCTTATGCTGGCTTCGATAATATCCGTCGATACGCCATGTCCCGAAAACCGCCGTCCGTCCTTTCTTACCATCACATTGACTTCACCCATTGCGTCTTTTCCCCCCGTAACAGCCTTTATCTTGTAATCATCAAGCTCCATGGGGAATCCGATGCACCTTTCAACCGCATTAAGAGCCGCATCCACCGGTCCGTCTCCCGTAGCTGCTTCGGTTATGATTTCATTTCCTTTTTTCAGCTTCATCGTCGCAGTGGCAATCAGTTTGTTCCCGCTGTTTATCTGGTAACTGTCAAGTTCAAAAATTTCATTCGGACTCATCATTTTATCCAGTACAAGCGCTTCTATGTCTTCCGATAAAACCTGCTTTTTCTTGTCCGCAAGATCCTTGAACCTGATGAAAGCATCATTCAGGTCATCCTTTGCCAGATCATATCCCATTTCCCTCAGTTTGTCCTCGAATGCATGCCTGCCCGAATGTTTTCCCAGCACCATGTCATTGTGTTTAAGACCGATTGATTCAGGTGTCATTATCTCATATGTCGTTTTCTCCGCCATGACACCATGCTGGTGAATGCCTGATTCGTGAGCGAATGCATTCTTGCCGACTATGGCTTTGTTCGGCTGTACATTTATACCGGTAAGCGCACTTACAAGGTTGCTCGTCCTGTTAATCTGCATTGTATTGATGCCATGTTCAATGTCATAGAAATCTTTCCTTGTATCTATTGCCATGACGATTTCCTCCAGGGCTGCGTTGCCGGCCCTTTCCCCTATTCCATTGATAGTGCACTCGACCAGATCGGCGCCGTTAACTATAGCCGACAGTGAATTTGCCACAGCCAGGCCGAGGTCGTTATGGCAGTGGACGCTTATCCCGACTTTATCAATTCCCTTTACATTGGCCTTGATATCCCTGATCAGCCTGCCGAATTCATCCGGAGTCGTATATCCGACGGTATCGGGAACATTGAGCATGACGGCACCGGCTTCAATCGCCGCTTCATAAACTTTATAAAGGAACTCCTTCCTCGAGCGACTTGCGTCCTCCGCTGAAAACTCAACATAGTCCGTGTATTTTTTGGCATAGGCAACCATCTCCGACGTTCTTTGAAGAACCTCCTCCTCAGTCATCCTGAGCTTGTATTTCATGTGGATGTCACTTGTTGCTATGAAAGTGTGTATACCGGGCTTTTTAGCCTCCCTTACCGCTTCCCATGCCGCATCGATATCGTTCTTCACAGCCCTGGCAAGGCTGGTGACCACGCATTTCTCAACCGCTCCGGCCACAGCCCTGACCGCCTCCAAGTCTCCTTTGGATGTTATGGCAAAACCTGCTTCGATTGCATCTACACCAAGAGACTCGAGCTGTCTTGCTATTGCTGTTTTTTCCTCGATGTTAAGGCTTACGCCCGGTGTCTGCTCGCCGTCCCTCAGTGTTGTGTCCAGTATTCTGATTCTTCTTGCCATATCCGAAACCCTCCCGCTTAGAAATCATGCTGTCCTGATTTTCCTGCCGTACTTGAACAATACCCGGCTGTTCCGCCGGGTATATTGGTTCTTTCCTTTATTTTCTGAGCCAGCTCATCATTTTTCTCAACTCCGCCCCGACGGTTTCGAGCTGGTGTTCCGACTCTTTCCTCCGGGTTGCCAGGAACATTGCCCGGCCCCCCGCTTTGTTTTCCGCAATCCAGTCTGACGCAAACCTTCCCGCCTGTATGTCGGCAAGGATGTTCCTCATTGTTTTCCTTGTTTCTTCAGTAATTATCTTTTTGCCCGTAATGTAATCCCCGTACTCAGCCGTATCGCTGACGGAATACCTCATATATCCGAATCCGCCCTGGTTTATTAGGTCTATGATAAGCTTCATCTCGTGTATGCATTCAAAATATGCTATCTCCGGCTGGTATCCGGCTTCTACAAGCGTCTCGAATCCCGCTTTCATCAGTTCTGTTACTCCTCCGCAAAGGACAGCCTGTTCGCCAAACAAATCGGTTTCGGTTTCCTCCCGGAAGGTGGTCTCGAGTATGCCGGCCCTGCCTGCTCCGATTCCGCATGCATATGCAAGCGCATAATCCCTGGCTTTTCCGGAGGCGTCCTGGTAAACGGC
Organism: Clostridia bacterium; assembly: GCA_046484775.1. Taxonomy (GTDB): domain Bacteria; phylum Bacillota; class Clostridia; order DUPQ01; family DUPQ01; genus JAFGQE01. Next base: position 2,526 of record JAWOIG010000068.1, read on the forward strand.
AATCAGGGAAGGCACTCCCTTGCCCTCCTGATACTGGCTTCTTACGGTATGGCCGGGGCCTTTTGGAGCCACCATTATGACATCCGCAAAGGCAGGTGCGATTATTTGCTGAAAAGTTATGTTGAAGCCATGGGCGAACATCAGAACATTTCCCTTGCTGAGGTTTGGTTCTATTTCATTCCTGAATATATCCGACTGCTTTTCATCAGGTACAAGCATCATGATCAGGTCGCCCATTCTGGCTGCTTCTGCGGTGTCCGCGACCGTAAGCCCGGCTTCCTCCGCCTTTTTTCTGCCCTGCGAACCCGGCCTCAGGCCAACCACGACGTCAAAACCGCTTTCATGCAGATTAAGCGCATGGGCATGTCCCTGACTCCCATATCCAATGATCGCAATCTTCCTTCCCTTGAGGATTTCAGGATTGCTGTCGTTTTCGTAATACATCTTCGCCATTTGCATAACCTCCTTATAATATGTGGTCTGCGGCGCTTCCGCGCTCGATTGCTATCATTCCCGTCCTGACTACTTCAAGAATACCGAAATGGTCCAGAAGAGACATAAGCGCACTGATTTTTTCCTGATCGGCAGAAATCTCGACGGTCAGGGTCTCTGTCGAAACGTCGACAATGTTTGCCCTGAAAATATCGACCAGCTGCATTACCTCGGCCCTTGAGACTGCCGGCGCCTTGACTTTTATCAATACAAGTTCCCTTCCGACATATTCGGAAGCCTTGAAAATTTTAATCTTTATTACATCGACCAGCTTGTTGAGTTGTTTGCTGACCTGATCGACGATGTAATCGTCGCCTTTTACAACAATCGTTATTCTTGATATCCCCGGGTTTGTGGTTTCTCCTACGGCAAGGCTGTCGATGTTGAAGCCTCTTCGGCTGAAAAGTCCCGCTACTCTTGACAGCACACCCGCATGGTTCTCGACCAGAACGGACAAAGTGTGTTTTTGTTCCATCAGCGCACCTCCATAAAATAAATTGTCTTATACGATGCCGCCATCTATATATAGTATTACATATAATAATTTATATAATGCTGTATGTCAAGAAAATACAGGGTGCGAAGCTCTCATCTGCACTGATATGCCGGTGCATTCAATTATCTTTCAATCCCTGCCAGACTGCCGGTGTTTTTCTAAATCACAACCCTGTCAAGATGCCTCATGGCAATTTGACTTAGCCGTCCTATTGTTTCGGGATTCTGTGGTGGAAGATGCTTCATTTTGTACATTGGTCGAAACGGAATTATATGAAGAGGCGTACTTCTGTCAACCGTTGCAATCCACCGGCACATTTCGTCCATTTCCTCATCTGAGTCATTCATGCCCGGAATAGACATGTTGGTAATTTCCACGTGGCATCTTTTTGCACTTTGAATTATTGTATTTTTAACGGATTTGAGATCCCCTCCGCATATCTTTTTGTAAAAATCCTGTCTGAATGCCTTCAGGTCTATGTTCATTGCATCGACATGCCGGAGAATATTCTGAAGAGGGTCCTCCTCGACATAGCCATTGGTCACAAGCACATTCGAAAGTCCCTGTCTTTTGTTTTTTATGCACGTTTCAAGAACATACTCGTACCAGATGAAGGGCTCATTGTATGTAAACGCCAGGCCTGCGTTGTTTTTGATTCCCAGGGCTATTTCACAAAGCCTGTCCGAGCTCATTCTTTCAAGCGGAGGCATTTCCATGGAAATATGGTAATTCTGACAAAACTCACACTTGAAATTGCATCCATGGGAACCAACGGACAGAATTGACTTATCGGGCAGGAAGAAGTCCAGTGGTTTTTTTCGCATCGGATCAATCGCAATGGACGAAATCATTTCATACGATAGGGCGTAAAGCTTGCCGCCCGAATTCCGGCGGACTCCGCAGATTCCCTTCCTGCCCTCACTGATAATGCAGCGGTGGGGGCATAAAAGGCATTTTACTACACCATTTCCCGTTTTTTCGTAGAAATCAGCTTCCCTCATATATGGCGTTCCACCTTGAATCTCTCCATCCGATAATCATCCCCGCCATCAATACCCGCTTTTCTCAATGCTATTTCAATCTGCTTGTCGACGGTATCGACTCCATCAATGTCAGGAAGAAGGAGCCCTCTTTTGAATCCTTTTGAAACAATAACGCCGTATTTTTTTACATCCAGCATGCTTTTGTCGATTATTTCCTCCGGTTCGGAAAGAACATCCACGCTTATTGTCAAGTCCTCCAGCTCTGCTTCTCCGACGGGAGGGAACCTGGGGTCTTCGGATGCGGCTTTTATTGCATTGTCTATGATTTCATTCTCTATGCAATCCTCGGTAGGACCAATCGTTCCTATGCATCCGCGAAGAATCCCGAATTTTTTAATTGAAACGAAAACACCCCTTTGAAACCGGCTGGGCTTATCAGGGTGGATTCGCTTTCTGTTCCTTGCAAACTCCTCGATTGCCATCCGGGCAAGCAGTACATAGGGTGATTCAATGTCAGGTTTTTTTGCTCCATGCCGTCTGAGGAATTCATCCAGAACGCTAATGCCTTTCCCTGTGTCCTCCAGAACGGCCGTCATATATCCTACCCCGAACGGACCTTCATATGAAAACACCTCTGTCCTGCATTCCCGTCCCTCGAAAACCCCCAGCATTATGTTGATTGACCTGTGCCCGCATTCTCCTGCATTATCCCTTAGATCTTCGTCGGCTCCAAGGAACTCAACAAACCTGCGGTTCTTTATTGCATCAACCGCAAAGGCATCGTATACTTTGCCATCGGGATGAAGTCCGTAAGGGCCTTCCTTTTTTAGTCTGTGCGACAAATCGGCGCTTGCGATTACACACGCCTTTCTTCCGGTTTGTTTTACGGCAGCTTCTATGGCCATCCCGCATTTATACAGGTCTGGCGGACTCAGCATTCCGAAAGTTATATGAACGATTCTGAATTCTTTCAGGAACTCCAAAACAAAATATAAAGGGACCAACGCCCCATGGTCAATCCTGTCGTTTATACCATAAGTGCTTTGGCTTTTCCTGTCGTTGCTTACCGGAATTATTCCCATTGCATACAGTTTTGAGCATATTTCCGAGCAAAGCCCTGTGTCGTTGTCAAACTCATAAGCAAGCTGTCTGAATCCGAATCCGCCGAAATCGCCCTTTAGAACCGGATTGGTATTAATGCAGACCGAATCCCTGAAAACCGGACCATGCGGAGTTATGATTATTATGGTTTCAGGATTTAAACTTGCTATGTCTGCAGCCACCGAATTACATCCTTCTATTGTCCTGAATGCTTCCTTCTCGCTGCCTCTCCCGATTTCCGGAATTATAACAGGAGGATGGGGCATAATATATGCTTTCCTAACAGCATTCATTGCTTCCCCTCCCCATGGCTTCGGGTTGTCGCCTGGCCATGTGTTTTCTTTATATAAACCGCTGTTTCAAACAGTTGCCCAAGGCAACTGTTTGATTCTTTGCAAAAAATTTCAGACAGCGGTCAGTTTTTCTGTTTTTCCGGATTTCATCGCCCTTACGGTAGCATCTATCATATTCATTATTTCAAGGGTGGCGTCAAGGCTTACCGGTGAAGGACCGCCGTTGAAGAATGCGACGATTCTGTCCAGAAGACCCTTGTATGCGTACGTCATATCGGCTATGAACACGGCTTTGTCCGAGCCGCTTCTGGCCGATCCTCCGTATACGAAGGCACCTTCGGCCAGTTCAACTACTCCACGCCTGCCGTCTTCGTATCCGACCACTGCCACTACTCCCTTGCCGTCCTTGACGACCGAAACTTCCACCGCGCCATTTCCCATCAGGCGCTGAAGCATTTCAAAAGTATGAACGCCATACCATACCACCGACTCTCCTGCGGCCGCCAGCCCGAGCGGACCAAAAACCGATGCGCACTGAATTCCATCCAACCTGTCCGCGGTTTCCTCGAGATCCTTTATGAAACGGAGCGAAGATGCGGAAAACATCCTGATATTGCTTTCCTTTGCAATCCTGACGATTTCCAAACCGTTTTCAATATTATCAGCAAGGGGCTTGTCCAAAAATATCGGTTTTCCCAGTACAGCCGCCCTTTCGAAGTACTCAAGGTGCAGGATAGGGTCGTTTATTTCAAGAAGCACGGCATCCGCCCCTTCAACCGTCCTGTCAAAATCCTCATAAACCTTCACTCCCCAGTTTTCCAGCTGAGCCGTTCTTTCGTCGAGCCCTTTCCTGTCCTGGAAAGGCGTCTCGAAACGCATGCAACTTATTATTTCGAGTCCGTCGACCCTCTGCTGCGGATCACAGTCGGGCGCCTGGGCCCGTTGCGTAAATTGTATTGAATGACTTGTATCCAGACCGATTATCGCCGCTTTGATTTTGTTCATTTTGTCACCTCCGTTTTGATTGCCTTAAGTTTATCACCCATGATAATCTCTTTCAATAGCACGGATGGCTTTGGAAGCGGAACTCTGCCGGAGCGGTCTGCTTTCCAACTTCTTCGCTCTGTTGTATAATCTTTATATAAAAATCCGTTCATGGAGTTATATATGACTGTCGGCCTCATATCGCTTGCCCTCATCCCCGTGGTTATCCTGATTGCCTTTATTTATTTGGCAGACAGGCACAACCGTGAGCCGGCAAGGCTTCTATGGAAAGTATTTTTATATGGGTTTCTGGTTTCAGTCCCGGTAATCGGAATCCAGTTCTTTTTGATTCGCCTGAATTTTTTTCCCGGTCTGCTCTCGATGGCGTTTCAGGCATTTATCATAGCCGCTTTGACTGAGGAATACATGAAGCGGTTTGTGGTTGTAAAAATAGCTTACAGAAACCCGGCTTTCGACGAAAAACTTGACGGAATAATTTATTGTGCTTTTGCGGCGCTGGGCTTTGCAGCCATAGAAAACATACTTTATGTTTTCAGATATTTCCCCTCGGACCCTTCCATAGCATTTTACCGGGCTATATTTTCGGTTCCGGGCCATATGCTTTTTGCAATAACCATGGGGTACTACCTGGCTTTATCCAAGTTTGCAGGCAGTCCCGGCGACTGTCGGCGCTATTATGGTAAATCCCTTCTGTATCCGGTTCTTCTTCACGGAACATTCAACTTCATACTTTCAACAGAAGTTTCATTTCTTTTGGTCTTTCTTCCCTTTGTGATTTTCATGTGGATTTTCAACATGAAGAAACTGAATGCTTTTTATAGGGAATCAAAGGCAAATCATTCGTAGACGGCGGAAATCATAGCCATGTAATTTTCAAACGGAACATATTCCGGGATGCTGTTGCCCGAACCAAGGGCGTAGCCCCGGTCCGAGGATTCAACCATCCTCTTGCTTCTGGCATGGATTTCCTCCGGTTTTGCACGACAAACGAAATCAAGGTCCATTCCTCCAAGAACAGCTATTCTGTCTTTATACTTGCCATAGAATTCCTCGACCGGCATAATATTGTCTTCGTAGGAATGCTTTGCGTCATACCCCGCATCGATTATATCGTCCATCAGCAATTCGAGATTCCCGCATGAATGCAGTATGGCAGGTTTTCCCGCACCATGGATGATGCCGGTTATTTCCCTGTGCCATGGAAGTATATATTTTCTGATATCATTTTCTGAAATCATAGGCTGCGTGTTGAATCCCCAGTCGTCGTTTGAGATCACCGCCACAATGTCGTCCCTGGCAGAAACAATCCTATAATAATCCGCCAGTGTCGATCCCACTTTTTCGCAGACATCCCACACCAGCTGCGGGTCATCATACAAGGCAAAGCACAGGTTGTCGTATCCCATCAATGAAACGACATTCTCAAGCACCCCGCCCGGCCCGCATGGAATTATCCGCATGCCTTTGGGAAGCCTTTCCCCTATATAATCAAGCCTTGAATAATCATATGATTTCGCATCGGGCCAACAAAAGGCGTCGAATGATTTTCTGTCCGTAACTGCGGCAGCGTCATTCAGCGATTTTGTCTTGATTCCATGCGCCTCATTGGTATTGAACCTCATATCGGAAGCCAGTATCATAATGTAATCGTATCCGGCGATTTCATATGCCTTCATACGCAGATAGTAGTATTCATTTATATTTGCGTATTCCAAAGAAGCTCTTTCAAGCAGGAATGCATACATGGGATCGTTAAGAAAAAACTCGAAAAGAGTCGGTCTCGAAGGCGATTTGCCTTCAAGAATCCGTTCAAGATTTTTATAGTCCGGAATTCTTTTTTCTCTTCTTATGTCATATTTCATATTCATATAAAAAAGAGCTTTCTTTTCGGAAAGCCCTTTGTCAGCCGGTCTGTTATCTTAGTGCGGAAATGAATTTTATCAATTCATTGTCACAGGCGTTTTCAACAAAGTTCTCGTCTCCCTTGTTGTAAGAAATTATAACAAGGGTAAAATTCAGGGTCATAAGGCCTTCCCAATAGTGCATGCAGTCCTTTTTGGAAAATTTGCTTGCCCTTACGAATTTTTTCAATCCCGCAAAATCCGAGCATTTGTTAACGACATTATTGAAAAACTCCTCATACACGCTGGCTTCCTTGGGCATGTTCTTTTTGCCGCTGGTTACCATTTCTACTGTTTTTTCATAATCCTTGACCGCTAATATGAATTTAGTTATTTTCTTTTTAGCCATTGGAAATCCCCCAATCTCATTGTTTTTATTCTATATTATTATAACATATACCCCCGGACTTTCCATATCTATTTCCATAAATTTTCCACTGTCTTTTTGTGTACTTTTTACATATTCCGGGGGTTTGGCAAGGATGCCCGTCTGTATTATCCGCATTTGGAATATCCGCAGTGCCTGCAGACTACGCATCCGCCTTCATGTTCCAGCGGACTTCCGCATTCGGGACATGACACATAAACGGTTCCCGGTGTTTCAAATACTTCCACGGGCCCGTCTCCGAGGAATACCGCGGAAGGATTGCCGCCATTGTTCATTTTATCCACTTTCTCAATGAGCCTGCCGATGGCATCAGGACACGACAGGACTTTCAATCCCTTCTGCCTAATCGTGGATGCGCACCTTATTCCCTTAAGCTGTTCCACGATTGCCTTGGTATCCATTCCGGCCCTCAGCGCTATGGAAACCAGTCTGCTTGTCGCCTCTGATTGTGAAGGACATCCTCCTGCCTTTCCCGTATTGGTGAAGACTTCGCATATCTTGCCGTTTTCGTCGTAATTGACAGTTATATACAGGTTGCCACAGCCAATCTTAACCTTCTGGGTAAAACCTGTAGTTACCTCGGGACGTTCCCGCGGCATTACTTTTACCGCCTCCGCCCTGATGACTCCGCCTATGTTCAGAACCTGAAGATCCCTGCTGCCGTCGCGGTACAGGGTTACACCCTTGCACCCCAGTGAATAAGCCTGAAGAAATACATCCCTGACATCATCCCTGGTTGCTTCCCTATGCAGATTCACCGTCTTTGATACCGCATTGTCTGTATATTCCTGAAAAACAGCCTGCATCTTTATATGCCACTCCGGGGAGATGTCATGAGCGGAAACGAATATGGATTTTATGGAATCCGGTATGCCTTCTATTTCATGAAGGGTTCCCTCGGCTGCAATCTCCTTCATCATCTCAACCGAATACCGGCCGGCTTGCATCATATGTCTTTCAAAAACCGGGTTTACCTCAACCAACTCATCATTGTCCATTACATTCCTTATGAACGAAAGGGCGAAGACAGGCTCTACGCCGCTGGAAACCCCGGCAATAATGCTCAGCGTTCCTGTAGGCGCAATCGTGGTCGTCGTGGCATTTCTGATAAGTATATCCTGCTCCTTGAATATGCTCTTGTCATAATAAGGGAAAACACCCTTGATCTGAGCCAGGCTCATGGAAGCTTTCTTTGACTCTGAATCTATGAAAGCCATAAGCTTTCGTCCGAGTTCAACAGCCTCTTGTGTATTGTATGGAATCTCCATCGAATAGAGGCTGTCAGCCCATCCCATCACGCCAAGTCCTATTTTTCTTGTTGCCTTCGTTCTTTCTGTAATCATGGGATGGGGATATACATTCACATCTATGACATTATCAAGGAAATGAACGGCTTTTTTAACAGTTTGTCTGATTTTTTCATAATCAAAGTCCTTACCGTCCTCACTGAGCATCTTCATCAGGTTGATCGAGCCCAGGTTGCATGATTCATAAGGAAGCAGCGGCTGCTCACCGCATGGGTTTGTGCTTTCTATTTCGCCGGCGCCGGGAACCGTATTCGTTCTGTTTATCCTGTCAAGAAAAATGATTCCGGGCTCGCCGTTGTTCCAGGCGTTTTCAACGATAAGGTCAAAGACTTCCCTTGCACTTTCCCTTTTTACCAATTTCTTGTTCTTTGGGTGAACAAGATCATATTCCGTGTCATTTTCAACGGCTTCCATAAATTTTTCCGTTACACCGATGCTTATGTTGAAGTTCGTTATTTCTTTATTATCCTGTTTACAGGTGATGAATGCCCTGATATCCGGGTGGTCTACCCTTAATATGCCCATGTTCGCGCCGCGTCTGGTTCCTCCCTGCTTGACCGCCTCGGTTGCCGAATTGAATACTTTCATGAAACTTATTGGTCCGCTGGCAACCCCGCCCGTCGTCTTTACCATCGAGCCCGCCGGCCTGATCTTTGAAAAACTGAATCCTGTGCCGCCGCCGCTTTTATGTATAAGTGCCGAGTTCTTTATAGCTTCGAATATGGCTTCCATAGAGTCGTCGATGGGAAGAACAAAACAAGCCGACAACTGGCCGAGCGGACGGCCGGCATTTAATCTTGAATGAAATTAAATTAGTCGCAATTGAAAGATAATAAAATTATAATGGATTTGTAAAGAAAAAGTTAACAGAACTTGAATCATAATTTGTGATACTTAACAATAATTGAAAAAATTTAAGAAGGAAGGCATAGCTCTTCCTGGTCGTTATTGCTGATAGGTACACCTTTTTCTGCTTTTAAAAAAAGGTGTACCTAA
>JAWOIG010000124.1:0-3209 GCA_046484775.1 Clostridia bacterium
CGGTTATTTTCGCAAATTCTTTTTCATAGTCTATGTCCGGATTCAGCTTCATTCCCCTGGTCTTGGTCGTTTCCCCTCCGACGATCTTGTCCCGTACGACGACATCGGGGAATGAAAGGCCGATTGCGTCGATTTTTATTATTCTTTCGCCAAGCGCTTCCTCGGCTATTTCAACCGCTTCGATGATTTCTTTGGTAGAAGCATTCCTGTCCATGGCCCCTGCCATCATTTTTGCGAGACCGGGCATGTTTTCCATTTCGCCTGCTTTTTCAAGGGAGTAATATGCCCTAGCAAGCCTCGCAAGGTACAGTATCGGGCCGATCAGCTGTTCGGGTATGGAGAAGGCCTTGGGATTCCAGTCATATTCCTTGAAGCAGGATATCCGTCCGTCGCCGGCCATCGCCACCTTTATGTCGGTGCCTCCGATGTCTATTCCGCAGAGAAGCTTTCCTTCGAGATTTTCCGTCACCCTTCCGAGCATGTCCGATTCGGTGGTGTCCTCGCTGTAATCGGGCCATGACGACGGGCGTTCGCAGTTGTCCTTCAATACATAACGGAACTTCTCATCGCCGCCATGGATCGCCCGTATCATCCTGTCTATTACATTCATGCAATTTCCGTACCCGGTCCTGTCGGAAAGGGGCATATCCATGCAGAAATCCTGCCTGATGCCGGAGAAAATTTCATCAAGGACCGCATCGGACGTATTGAAGTAAACGGTGAGCGCACGTCCTCCGAGGCTTGACAGCATATTGTAGATCTCCGCCTTTATATATGAACCGATGAATTTTGCTTCCCCGCCGCCCATGCCCGCGGTCGCCGGAACAAAAAGCTCAAAATACCTTGTATCGCCCTTCTTTATCAGATCAAGCTCCACGAGAATGCTTTCATTTTTGGCACCCGCACTTTTGAAAGCCTCCCTGACATCCGTCACAAATACATTCCCGCCCTTTTTCGCCGTTTCGATCATTCCCCTAAGCATATCCATCCCCCGTCAAATCATATATTCCTGCCGAGCATCGCCGCCCCGACGATTCCGGCATTGTTGCCCATTTCGGCTCCCCGTATCTTCGTTTCCTCAACATCCTCGGTATAGAGCCTCTTCTTCAGTTCTTTCCTGAGGGGAACGAACAGATTCTCGCCTTCGTTGCCCACTCCTCCTCCTATTACAATGACTTCCGGAAACAGCGTGTTGATTATATTCATCACTCCGTCCGCGAGATATTCAATATATTTCCTTACAACCGCATCCCCCGCAGCATCCCCGGCTTTCTGCGCATCGAAGGCCGTCCTGGCGTCGATCTTATCGGGATTCCCTCCGGTCATTGTGTTGATCAGTGATTCGGGATGCCTCGCCGCCGCCTTCTTTGTCTGATATATAAGTGCGCTTGCAGATGCATATTTTTCAAAGCATCCCCTTCTGCCGCATGAACATATAAGTCCGTTGTGAACAATGCACGTATGTCCGAGTTCCGAGCCTGCGCCGTTGAAGCCGCTGAATATTTTGTTGCCGATGATGATTCCGCCGCCTATACCCGTACCCAGCGTAATGAGAACCGAATGCTCGACATCGCGCGAGGCCCCCGCCACGCTTTCAGCGAGCGCCGCGGCATTTGCATCATTCTCCAGGTAAACGGGAAGATTGAAATATTTTTGCATTTCATACCTGACGGGCACATTCGTGAATCCGAGGTTATTGGAGGATATGAGGATTCCCGCCTTTTTATCGGGTATTCCGGGGCTTCCTATGCCTATCGATTCAATGCTGCCCATATCAAGACCCGCGCCGGAAACCACCTTTTTGCACAGCTCCGCCATATCCTTGAAGATATGGGTATAATGTCGTTCCCTTCCCGTGGGAACCTTTTCGCTGTAAATTATTTCGCCCTTGTCATTGACCACGCCGGCTTTTATCGACATCCCGCCGAGGTCCACACCCAGGTAATACATGACCGCTCCTTACACAACCTTGCTCCATGTCTCGAAGGTTTGCTCTACGTTTTTTGGTTTTCCGCCCGGGCCGAATTCACACTGGGCGATGCAGCCTCCGTCCATCCACAGTTTTTCCTTTATTTCCCTTACCGCCAGGTCTATGTCGGCGGGCTCCTTGTCGGCAAGCATATGCTGCCTGTCCATTTCACCCCAGAATGTTATCTTTCCCGCGAACTCCCTTAGTTCGTCAAGACCCATGCAGAATATCTGTGAATTGAGCGCATCCACTCCTATTTCTATGAGGTCGGGATATATCTTCAATATATTGCCGTCGCTGTGCATGAACATTTTCTTCCCGTTTGCCTTTGCAATTTCACAGTAATCCCTGTACATCGGCTTGAATATTTCCCGCCAGAGTTCGGGATTTATGAGAAGGTTGTTCTGGGCTCCCCAGTCGTCCATCATGAAAAGCGAATCCACATCGGTGTTGGCCCAGATTTCCATCAGGTCAATATTGAATTTGTGCAGCTTCTTGATGAACTCCAACATTCCTTCGTTTCGAAGCGCCAGATCCATGTACAGCATCTCGGAACCCCTTATGAACTGAAGTCTTTCGAACGGACGGGCGCAGAAACCGGACAGCACGAAAACATCTGTGTTCCTGCAGTATGCGTTGACAGCGTCCTTGTCCACATTATGCCATTCGAACGGGAAGTGCACGTTGCCGGCGTCCTCCCAGTCCTCGCCCCTGACTATGGGGTTCTTTATTTCCCCGTGGATTCCCTCATATATATTCTCGAATATACATCCCCATGGGTCGACATAGGTCCCTACGCTGTGCATGTCCCCCCTGACGGTGCCGCTTTGTTCATTGAACCCGTTTGCAGCCTTGATGTCGCACGGATACTTTTCCCTGATTCTTTTTACTTCGTCAGGATATTTTAGATTTGCCCATGGCAGAACCCAGATATCCCTCGCTGCGCGCTCCGGTTTGTCGAATTCAATGGTTTTGTAAACTATTTTTCTTGACATGCTGCCTCCCCCAATGCGTGATTATATTAAGTAGTGAATCATTAAAATCCCTGCACATATTATACAAAATGGCAGGAAAATAGCAACATCGATTCTGCCGTATTTTAGCACTCTCATGCTTGTCCTGCCTTCGCTTCCGCGGTAACACCTTGCCTCCATCGCGATTGCCAGATCGTCCGCCCTTCTGAAGGAACTCACGAACAGCGGTATCAGAATGGGTATGAAGCTCTTCGCTCTTTCGAATA
>JAWOIG010000183.1:0-17326 GCA_046484775.1 Clostridia bacterium
ATGGCCGTTTGCTTTTGCCCTTCATCGTGAAGACTACTGGCATAAACAATTGCATACTCTTCGTTCTGCAGGTCAAACATAGTAGCTTTTTCAAGGTGCAGCAATGCGGAATCCATATTGGCGAGCTCTTTATTAAGCAAACCCGCTTTGAAATTCAACAAAGCGTCATTCGGCTCTTTTTCCAACATATATTCGATGTTCAAGAGAGCATTGGCAGGGTCTCCCGTTTCTTCATATAGATATGAAAGCATTGCATAAGTCTCGCTGTCGGCGGTTGCTTTTTTTAAGGATTCATAAATAGCAATTGCTTCTGCATAGTTTTTTGTTTCTACTAATACCTTTGAATAATCACTCATATATTCTACATTTTGCGTGTCAAGTTCGAGCAATTCCTTATATAATGGAGCAGCTTTCTCATATTGATCCAAAATAAAATAAGCCTTGGCCAGTCTTTCCTTGTTTTCCTTTGTGTCATCTTTTAGAAGCATTTTTTCGATGATTGCCGCAGCCGATGAATAATCATTCGCTTCAATAAACTCTGTATAGGCCTTTTCCCTGCTGCTTTTTACAATCATTGGAGTGAATACAATCCCCGATACAACCAGTGCTGCAACCACAGCAATAGATACAACGATAATACCAACTTTATTCTTCATGTTTCCTCCAAAATTTTATTTTCCTTTAATAAATGTCAGGACTACCGTTGACTCTCCCGGCAACAGGGCGGATCCAGCCGGCGGATACTGAGCTATCAGTCTTCCGTCCAGCACATCGCCCTTTTGTCCCGCTTCAATAAATTCATATTCTACATTTATACCGTCTGAACCGAGAATCTTCTTAATTAAAAACTCATCGGGATTTGAGAAGCTGAACCTGATATTCTTGAAATCATCAAGTAGATTCCGCTGGACATAATAACCCTTGTCGGCAAGAGCTGATTGTTCCTTGGGAATTATCAGAATATATTCACCGCCCAATGGTATCTCGTCGCCTGGTTTCAAACTTGTATATGTGCCTATGTCAGAGGTTCTGAACTTAATTGATTCAACCGCTCTTTTTTGCATTCCCGAATTTCCGCTTGAATACGTCATTCCGGTTGAATATGCTCCAATATTTATTATCCGAGAGTAAACAACACCGCTTGGAAGCCCATAAAATTCGGGAAGTATCCAGAATCCTTTGGAGGCAACTTTCGCATCTATCCCATATTCCATCAATGTCATTGCGGTTTTTACTTCCATATCCCTGAGTTTTTCCCTGTAATTATTGAAATCAAGAGGTATTGAACCTTTTATAGAAGAGAGTTTGTCGAAATACATAGACAGCTTTTCTGCATCCTCTTTATTGTTTGAATAATCTATTTCAAGACATTCCAATATCCCGTCATAATAATCAGTGAACTTCCCGGCTATATTGGCAAAGTCGCTTTCCGTAGGGTTATGAATATGAGTCATTGCTTCCTGGGCCAGGCTCATCAAGCCATCCCACCTGCCTATTCCGTACGCTGTGTCGAAATCCATGACAAGTTCTTTATAATCAGTCAGCGACGAAAAGTACATTTTTTCAACCAACTCGCTGCCTGCAACTTGAAATAATGGACTGAAGACCTCAAGATATCCGTCATACATCGGATTATTGCAATAATGCATATCGCTGGTTGTGTTGATGACAGTATCTCCCAAAGTGTATTTTGTGTTTCCTTCGTTGTAAATAAAGTATTTGCGGTCCGTAATATAGGATGTATAACCTTCAAGAGCTTTGTCGAATTCTTTTCCGTCGGGCGACAAGCCTGATTTGCCCGAGGCCGGATCATAAGAAATGGCATGCATCATTTCATGAATAATAATCTCCTCTTCCAGCCCGAATGCCGATATCTCCATTAATCCCGCGTCATCATAGTATCTTCCCATGAACATATAACCGGCTGATTCATCCAGCGAGAGTATTTTTATTTCATTGATATTTTCAGAAATTCTATTCAACACTTCTGTTTTTGTCAAAATGGTGTTGTTTATAATATATTTCCCGCCTGCGATTACAAACGGCCAAACTTCTTCAGGCCATCCCTTCTTACTGCAAATAGATATAAGTTCCTCGTGATACAGCGGATCCGGACCAAGACTCACCGTCAATTCAATTTCAATTGAACTATCAGCTATGTAATATGGGAAAAAATTCTGAAATATGACTGTTCCTTTAATCGCATAGTCATCATACTCATATTTTATTTTCACATCGTATATACCACAGTTCCTTAGCTTGATAATTCCGGTTGATTCATCCAAACCTTTTATGTATGGAAGATATTCACCATCTACCAGGTAAGGAAGCAAATCATATATTCTGTCAAATGAAAAGGAGATGCCTGTTGACAATGCCTTTTCCTTATTGAGCGCACCTTTTTCTACCAGAACGGCTGCCAGGGTACAGGATTCATCCTTAACCAAAGTATTCAATGCATTATAGGACAGTGCGACCATTTCGCCGCGTCTGAACACGACATTTGCAAGCGTCTCATATGACAGTTCATTTATCAGCCCAACTGTATGAGCTTTCTCCAGAGCCTTTTCCCAGGTGAAGTCTCCATTTGCATCTGAGTAACCCAGGGACCTCAACAAAAATGTTGCATATGATTTGGCATCGATTAAATCTTCTGAACCAAACAAATTATGGCTGATTCCTTTGGTCAGGCCATTTGAAAACATATATCCTATGTATTTATCGGCCCATTCGGGAACATCGGTGAATGGATGACTGTATTCACCCGACAATACCTCGTCTTCTTTCCCAAGCAGCCGGATAAGCATTGCCGCGGCTTCAACACGCATAGGCTCTCTCTCAAGCTCATACCCGATATCGGAACCTTTGAAAAGCCCAAGTTCATAGAGTATATCTGCTTCCGGCAAATATACATTTCCACCCCTTGAAGAATATGCAGGAGAAATAATCTGAGCAACAATCAGTAACGTTAGTAGTGCGACCCTTAGGATTTTTTTCATTATCAGCTTTCCCCCGGCAGAGTTCAGACAACATCCATCCAAAGACTACTACACTTGTAGTCAGTTAGTCAAGTATTATTTCAGACATTTTGAAATAGAATGAATTTGCAACAATCCTCAACCCTTTGACATAATCAAATTTGTGAACTACAATTGTAATTGTATTGGTTTTAGAGGGGGTTTTACTAGCTTTCAAGACCAAATTTAAACTCCTGAGGAAAGGATGCCATAAAATGCCCAGGGAAAATATGATTACCGAAGCTGAGTGGGAAGTAATGGAAGTATTGTGGATGAAATCACCAATTACATCCCGGCAAATAATTTCAACGCTTGAAGACCGGGGTTGGCGCCCGACTACAATAAGAACCCTATTAAGCAGACTTATCAAAAAAAAATATGTCGGTTTCACTGAAGGAGAATATGCTTATACTTATCACACTTTGGTTGACAGGAATGATTTCGTTGCGGTTATGGCAAATCAAATGATTCATAAACTTTACAATGGAAACCTAAGCTCTCTTGTTGCCGCTTTTATGGAACGTGATGCATTGTCTGAAAAAGACATGGAAGAATTAAAAAAAATATTTGACTTACCTGAAAAAAAGTAATAATTGGAGTTCATCAGATGCTTATCAGAATATTCACCGAATTGCTTTTCATGTCGATTTCCATATCAATTCTTATGGTAATTTTCTTCTTGGTCAAATCTGTTTCAAAAGGAAGGCTGCAACCTAAGGTCAGCTATTTAATATTGCTCTTGATTACTTTGAAATTGTTTATTCCCTTTGGCATGTATCAGCAGACAGACCGGCTTTTCCCCGAAACCGGTGAAAATGGAGTGTCAAGCGATGCTTCAGCCGTCTTGGAACAAAATTCGGATTTTCTGGAAAATAATGGAGAAACCCCGCTCACTTACGATGCCTCTTCCATAACAGAGGCAGTTTCCAATAATTCACTAACTATAAGTTTATTTTGGCTTAAAACTGTTTCCATTATATGGCTTGCAGGTTTTTTTCTTCTCATTATTGTTTTTGCAACCACTGAGATTCTTTTGTATAAAAAAATATCGCGGTGTAAACAGGTTGAAAATGAAAATCTGCTTGAAATGGTGGAGGCAATTCAGCAGGAAATGCAGTTGTTTAAAACTGTAGAGGTACTGGAATCAGGACTGTTTTCCTCCCCTGCCGTATATGGTTTGCTAAAACCCAAACTAATAATACCGAATATTGATGCTTTTATGGAATTTGACCACTGGAAGAAACGCAATATACTTATTCACGAACTTTCCCATATAAAAAGACATGATAATCCCATTAGGTTTCTTATATCGGCGATCTGTATGGTATATTGGTTCAATCCTTTTATATGGATTCTGTTTTCAAATGTCAGGAACGCTCAGGAAATGCTTTGTGATAGAAATGTATTGGTGGCTATACCGGAAACCAAACGCAGAAATTACGCAGACCTTATCCTGGACCTTTACGGACAACCCAATAAAATAGCCTATAAAAAAATACCTGCATTCCTAAGCAGCAAGTCATTGATGAAGGACAGAATAATTCATGTTCTTTTTTATAAAAAGGGAAACCGTTTGATATCACTGGGAGTAACCGCCTTGGTTATAATTGCTTTTCTTCTGAGTTTCACTGTTTTTGTTCCGGGCACAACAGAGGCTTATGACTCAATGATTTGGTTTGCATCAACAATAAATACGGTCGTCGAACCCCCAATGGATACAATAATCGAGATACCGACTCCTTCAGATGCCCCTTTTACAGAAACACTTCTTTCATCTGACCTGCCTTTGGATGAGAACGCCTATGTGGTTTTCACGGATGTCGTTCTGGCAGAGATGCTGGCGGCTCATTTCAACACCTCTGCAAATACATTGACGGTTGAAATGATGGAAAGCATTGAGCAAATTGAGATATGGGGAGACATCTTTGGTATAAACACACACTATATGTCGCTGATAAGCTATTTCGGTTCAGCCGGATACGGAATGGATCAAAACGGAAGAGCCATAAACACCCGGGGAGACATTACATCTCTTAAGGATATCTCATTGATGCCTAATATTGAAACCCTTTCCGTTAACAACAATGATATATCGGACTTTCCCGATTTCTCAAAACTTACGGGACTCAGGACTGTTCGTCTTATGAATGACAATCTCAAGGATATCTCTATGCTGTCTGCCTTGCATTCGGTTGATGAATTATATATATGCAATAACAGAATTTCAGAGCTTACGCCGATTGCGGATTTGAGCAATCTGAAAATTCTATGGCTTGGTTTCAACAATATCCGGACAATTTCGGATTTAAGTAATATGGCAGCCTTACAGCAGCTTCGCCTTGAATCCAATAATATAACTGATATTTCCGGTCTTGAAAATTGTACCGGCTTGCAGGAATTAAATTTGGCAATTAATAATATAAAAGACATATCGGTTCTTTCAAGTGTTACCGGCTTGTCACAACTCGCCTTGCTTCAGAACAAAATTCTGGATATATCGCCACTGAAAAATTTAACTTACCTTAGGAGTCTATATATCAACAACAATTATATTACAGATATATCGGCACTCTCGGAAATGAAGATGCTTGATTTCCTTAATGCATCCCATAATTATATAAAGGATATCTCACCGTTACTTCAGCTCACATCATTAAGCGAGCTTCTCTTTGTGGAAAATCTAGCAACCGTGGATGAAAGCATTTTCGAACAGCTTTACTGGGTCAGCAATATTAAGCTGGAATATTAACTGCCTTGTACAATATCAGACTTCAACCCAAATATTATTTCGTTGTGAAAACAACTTTGTTTTGTGAAGTTGCTTTGATGAAAATTACAAATCGCATCTTTCTACACATCGAATATACTGAATAACACCCGGTCCGATTGATATTCACTGACCGTGTTATGATATGCAATATCATTAACAATGTAAATTTGATGTTTATTCCTATATAATTAGGGAATTCTGAATTACAAGGGATTTTAGATGTTCATCATCGGTGACAGCCGCATGGACTGAAAACATTCAATATATACGGATTCTCGGCACCTTATATAACCGGAATGTACTCAGGAAATCCTCCGGTTGATCCAAAAAGAAAGGGGTTTGCCAGTAATATGGCAAAAGAAGAATATGGCTGATCAGGAAATCAAGATAAGATTCGGCAAGGGTTTCAACGGCGAACTGATTGCGAAAAACGGCACTGCCGCGGTTGGCGGCACCGCGGGCACGCTGGCTCCGTACGACTTGCTTTTAGGTTCCTTGGCAGCATGCCTTTATTCAACGTTCCTTGATGTGGTTGAGAAAAAAAGAATATCATTTGACGGTGCTGATGTGACCGTGACCGGGGAGAAACGCAAGGAAATACCCACTACACTTAAGCATGTAAATGTTGTGATCGAAGCCAGGGACGTTTCTGACGAAAAGGGGGTTCTCAAGGCCGCCGAACTTGCCACAAAATATTGTTCCGTTTATGAAACGATATCAAAGGTTGCTGACATTGATCTTGATGTTAAATTCATAAAAAGTTTCTGATCCTGTTCTTAATTCCTTCAGACTGCTCTTCCATAGTTCAAACACGATTCAACTTCTTCAGTAAGGATTGTCGATGGATTTATGTTTTGCATTTTCAAAAAGTGGAAACCGCCCTCAAATCAATATTTCCCGTACTTCTTGCCGGCTTCCACCATTGCCCTGAAGTTCTCGGGAATTACCGACGAATGTATGCTGTTGCTTGACGAAAGCACAAAACCCCCGCCATTGCCCGCATCCTTTATGCATTTTATTACCGCTTGTTCGACCTGCTCGCGGGTGCCGTGGCTGAGCAGATCGCCGCAGTCGATGTTCCCCCACAGGCACACCCTGTCCCCATAAAGCTTTTTAATGGCTCCGATGTCCATCCCTGCCGTTGGCTCAAGCGGGTTAAGGCCTTCTATTCCTGTGTTTACGATCGGTTCGATTATCTTCATTATATTTCCGTCGGTATGCTTGATCACCATTGCGCCTTCCTCATGGATTGCATCCACCATTTTCTGAAGCCTTGGAAGTATGAATTCAGCGAAAACCTCCGGCGACATCATCGGTCCGCCGTTGTGGGCGTAATCATCCCCCAGCACCACTATATCGGCGCCGGCTCTGACCGCCCTTCGCACAATCCTTATATTGGCATCGAGAACCAAGTCCATAAGGTCGCGGCATAGCTGCGGCTCCAGTATGAAATTCATCAGCATCTTGTCAATACCCATCAGATAACACGACCACATAAACGCCGCCCTGTGGCGGAATATTATCGCTTTCTCGCCCTTGAACCTTTTGACAAGCTCAGGTAGTCTTCCAAGCCTTTCAGGGTGCTCCGGATCAGGCGGAGTATATTTTTTCAAATCCTCACGGCTGAAAACACAACCTCTGACCGGATGCGCAACATGTTCCTCGTTCCTTTTATATCGCACTCCCCATTCATCGATGAACTCATTCTCACTTATCTCATCGGTGATAAAGAATTCCGCCCCACATCCCACCGCGTCCATATCCCAGGCGATTTCGAGATCCATCTGACTTTCTGCATCAGGGAAAAAATAGCGGTATACCTTCCTGTCGATCAGGAACTCCGAAATCGGAACCCTGTCGGGCTGCCCGAGTCTCATGGCTGTCATTATTCTTTCATATCCGTTCATACCCCACCTCGCATATATCCATTAATCCATATGAGAAGGCTGTTTGCAACACGATTTTTCATTTTTTGCGGATATTTTGTTTTATGCCAATCCCCGGGGTAAAATAATATTGATTGTTGATTGCACTCAACCTGCTTTTTCTACGAATGCGTGCTCAATATGCGAAAAGAGGCCGCTGCCATGAAAAGAATTCTGTATCTGCTTATTGCTGTAATCCTTGTTGCAACAGGATGTTCAACTTCAGTGGACAATCCTCCCGGCGATTCGGAAGGAACGCCCTCGCCACCCGGGGAGGCCGCTCCAACGACATCCATCACATATGAGGACAATATATATTTCATTCTTGTCGACAGGTTCAACGACGCCGTTGAAAATTTTTGGGATGTCGATAAGAACGATCCCAAGGCCTATCATGGCGGAGACATCAGGGGAATCATCAATAAACTGGACTACATCAACGACCTGGGAATGACAGCCATATGGATAAGTCCCATAATGGACAATGCGCCCGGCGGTTACCATGGATACTGGATACATGATTTTTATGCCGTTGACGAGCACTTTGGAACCATCGATGATTTCAAAGAGCTTGTGGAAAAGGCACATGCGCTTGGCATGAAGGTCATCCTTGATTACGTCTTCAACCACACGGGACAGGGCATGGCCTGGCTGGACGATCCAAACAAGCAGGATTGGTTTCACGAAAACAAACCCATTACCGACTGGAACGACAAGGATCAGCTCGTAAACGGCTGGATTTATGGTCTGCCCGACCTGAATCAGGAGAATCCGCTTGTAAGGGATTATCTGGTTGAGAATGCCCTTTGGTGGATCGGGGAAACCGGAATAGACGGATTCAGGCTTGATACGGCGAGGCATGTTCCGGATGAATTCCTCGTTTATTTTATCGACAAAGTCAAATCTGATTTCCCCGAATTCTATTTGCTTGGCGAAGTGTGGCACTACAATGCAAGGATTCTGAAGTTGTATCAGAATCTCGGCTTCGATGGAGTGACCAATTATTCCCTTTATAACGGGATAAACGAAGCATTTGGTCCTTATGGGGACATGCGGGATTTCGCAAAATACCTGCGTGACGAATCATTGTTCACCGATGCTTCCCTAAACAGTATATTCATCGACAACCATGACAATCCCAGATTTTATCGTTCTGAAAGAAATTACGGGAAAGAATATACCGAGCAGGCACTGGCCTTCCTGTTCACTTATCCCGCCGCAGCCACATTATATTATGGCACGGAAGCTATGCTCGAGGGCGAATACGACCCTGTCAACAGAGCCTTCATGCCCTGGGATGCCACAGGTGAGCTTGTTCCATACATTAAGGAGCTTTCCGATATTAAATCACTGTATGTAAAAGACTTCGAGGTCATTTCATACGGTTCAAAATATCTTGTTTACCGAATAGAAAAGGATGGCCGCGGAATGCTTGTGGCAATTAATTCCGGGGAGAAGGCGTCCGATTTCGAGATTCCCTTTTCGGGAAAACTCCGGGACTATCGCACCGGTGAAACCATTGAAGCAGCAGGAACATTAAGCCTAGGCATGGAGCCGGTAAGCATTAGGTTCTTCATAATTGACTGAGCGATGTCTTTCTATGTGAAAATAACGGTATTCTATTGGTGAATACCGTTATAAATGCATTTCCCTTTATAATATCCGTACATTTTATCCATGCCGCAGCCCGGTTTCCTATCAGGGAGTTTTCCGGATGCAATACGTTTTGGACACCCGCACGCGGCATGGACTTTGAATAGCGTCTATAATTTTATTCCAAGCCTGTCGCCGTAATTCTCGATGACATAATCAAGGTCCTTGTCACCGCGGCCCGAGCAATTTACCAGTATCGAGCCTGTTCCCATTTCAGCCGCAAGTTTCATGGCATACGCCACTGCATGAGCGCTTTCAAGCGCAGGTATTATACCTTCAAGCCTGGAGAGCTTGGAAAATGCGTCGATCGTCTCGTCATCGGTCGCCGTTTTGTAATTTACTCTGCCCAGGTCCCTGAGGTACGCGTGTTCCGGGCCGACCGACGGATAGTCAAGTCCGCTTGCCACCGAATATACCGGAGCAGGCTCTCCGTTTTCATCCTGAAGCATAATCGAATTGAACCCATGCATGATTCCTTCGCTTCCATAAGTGAGACTTGCCGCATGCTCCCCGATCTTGGTTCCCGTTCCAAGCGGCTCAACGCCATACAATTCAACGGGATCATTCAGAAAAGCAGACATTATTCCCGCCGCATTTGACCCGCCGCCTACACATGCAACAACCGCATCCGGAAGCTCGCCGGTCATATCAATGAACTGCTGTCTGGCTTCTATTCCCACAACCGACTGGAAGTCCCTCACCATCATTGGAAACGGGTGCGGGCCGACCACGGAACCGATGCAGTATATCGTATCTTCAAACTCGCCCATATAAGCCGCGAAAGCCGCATCGACCGCTTCCTTCAGTGTCCTCAGTCCGTGCGATACAGGGACAACCCTAGCGCCAAGCAACTTCATGCGGGCTACATTCGGAGCCTGCTTGACAATATCGACCTCTCCCATGTATATGTCGCATTCCAACCCAAAATATGCGGCTGCCGTCGCCAGCGCAACCCCGTGCTGCCCCGCTCCTGTTTCCGCAATTATTTTCTTTTTACCCAGATACTTGGCCAGAAGTCCTTCCCCCATGCAATGGTTGAGCTTGTGGGCTCCGGTATGGTTCAGGTCTTCTCTTTTAAGATAAATCTGGCAGTTCCCGATGGAATTCGAAAGCCGTTCGCAATGGCATACGGGGGTTGGGCGCCCCTGGAATTCCTTCCGTATCCTTCTGAGTTCGTTGATGAACTTAGAGCTCTTGCAGATTGCCTGGTATGCGGTTGATATTTTCTCGAATTCCGATACCAGTTGTTCAGGGATGTAAGCCCCGCCGTATTTGCCGAAATACCCTTCCTTTGTGGGTGTAGTCTTGGTATAGACTGCGAAATCAATGTTCTTCTCCAGCATGCTTCTTCTCCTTAAATATAATTATTTCCTGCTCCTTCAGGTCTGTTTTTGACAAAATAAAAACCCTTGCCCAAAATAAGGACAAGAGTTGTCTCCTGCGGTACCACCTTAGTTGGCGAAGCCATGTTTTACAGCCTGCGCCCGCTCATTCCATACAATCATATGGATACCGTACTAACGGTCGGACATCCGTCGGGTACTACTCGCCTGAAATCCTCGGCTTTCGGCCCGCCCTCGCAAGTCCATTCAATCCGGTCCTTCTGCCGCACTCCCACCATCCGCGGCTCTCTGAAAGCGGTTTCCGAATCTACTATTCATGCTCATCGGTTTATATATTGCCGGCGGTCTTGCGATCGACCGGCTTATAATAGATTATATTTTTTTCCGCACTATGTCAATGGAATAAATCCAATTAGCCCCACTTGCCCTTAAAATGGTCAGGAGTGTCATGCATATCAATTTTCGTCAGAATTATGATGGAATATAACTCATAAATACCGACAACTTGCACAAATAATTATTTAGGTTCACGACATAGTTTGGATGTATCCAGACGTGCTATAATTTAGTCATCAGAATTGCTTCAGTTGCACCTGATTTTAAACTTCTTAGAGTCTAGCACAAACCATAAATACATCATGTGCCGAGCATCATTTTCAGCGTTCTGAAATAAGCTATGTGAAGGGAGAAGCTTAATATATGGAAAGGAACAAATGCTTATTATTGCTTCTGATATCGCTATTTCTGTCAGCCGCCTTTTCTTTGTCCGGTTGCTCCACTGACGAAAAGAAAACAAACGAAACCTCTGATGTGTTAATAACTGAACAAACACCCATTTCTTCTTCAAAAACAACAGAAATTTCAACAATGACCCCCGGAGAAACCACTGAAGCAACCGAGACAACCGCCAATATGCTGATAAAGACAGGTGATTTGGTTCTTTTTGGTCGTTATAATGATGAAGATATCCTTTGGCAGGTTATGAAAATCGAACCGGACAGGCTGATATTATGGAGCAAACACATTCTGACAGCAAAATGCTTTGATGCCGCCGAAAGTGGTTCGTATTATATCGGCCAGTCAATTACAGATCGTTTTGGCAGCAACAGATGGCAAGACAGCAACATCCGGGACTGGCTCAATGCACGTGGGGCTGTCAATTGGATAACTCAGCCTCCCACAGAAGCAGCCGTCGATGGAAAAGGATATTATGATCTTGAACACGGTTTTCTGTCAGATTTTTCGGAAACTGATTACCAAATGATCCTACCGGAAGACAGACCTTTATTCGATTATGACGAAAATGTGTTGTATACGACGTCCGACCGGGTGTTTCTTGCCAGCCTTGCTGAGGTTAAGGTAAGTGGCAAATGGGGACTATCACAAGCTGATCTAGCCAAAATCCCCACAGAAACAGCGATGGCAAATAATAAAAACTCATATCCTGACGAACGGCTGTCCTGTATGTATTTTTTGCAGACACCTGGCAATGATGAGCCGTGCATGATTTATGGCGTCTTTGACGATGGTCGCTTTTGGGTTGGTGACGCTTGCAACAGCACATGTGGTATCGCTCCAGCTCTGGTCATCTCACCCAAAGCACCGGTTTCCGGAAGTGGGACTATTGATGACCCATGGAAATTCAATTGATACAAAACCGGAACCTGTCTATTATTCAAGAAAAACCCAGTGCCGGTTAACATTAACACTGCCGATTAGTGTTGCAAATAATATCTATCAATATATTTTACGCGGTCAACCAAAAAGTAGCATCCTCCTCCGCTTTTCTTCTGTTTGCCGGCGAGTGCAATTTATCGATGATATTAGGTAACAAGCTTAATTTTACGTACCATTTTCACTTTCCTCCTCAGTGATGCATAGCATCTTCACGCTGTCACAGGGAACGATGACCGTCCATTTGCGCTTATCACCGTAATTTGTCAAGATATACTGTTCCTGTCAATTTTTCAACGATTCCTTTATCGTTCAACGATTTACCCGGAAAATTCACACTTCTCTCTATTGCCAAACGATTGCCAGGAAGTCAGTTGCCTGTAACCTCACTCACCCCGAGTAATAGCGATGAAATATAGTATATATTCAGCCTCAAATAGCCTCTTGAATATTCCGTAAAGCTGCCATTTCAATCTTTTCGTCCAAACTAAAACCACCCTTTGATAAAGCAGGTTCTATCAAAAGATGGCACTAGATTTGGTGGAGGTGAAGAGGCTCGAACTCTCGACCTTACGGATGCGAACCGTACGCTCTCCCAGCTGAGCTACACCCCCGGGAACTATATTCATTGCACTTTGCGGTTATTTTATATAAATCCACCGATTTACCGCGGTTTGTTCATTCCAATTATAGCCGTTGATTTGAATGTAATCAACAGTGAGAATTTGTCCTCCGGTAATTCTACCGTCCCTATTTTTCGCATAAGGACGCCAGGTGCCTTGCGGTCCATTGCATCAGGACAGCGGCACCCTTCATCAATTCATCCGGAAACCCAACAAGGAAATTGTCGGCTTCCAGGGTCATTTCGCCATCATACCCTATGTCCTTCAGGGCCTTGGTAATTTTATCGAAATCAAGCTTTCCCATGTACGGCAGGGTGTGCCTGTCCTCTATCATGTCATTGTCATGGACATGAAGGCACTTGAGCCGTTCGCCCCCAAGCTGACGGATCATTTCCGACGCATCCTCGCCGACCAGACCGCAGTGGCCGACATCAAGGCAGGCCGTGAAGTATTCCCTGTCGAGCGAGTCAATATAGTCGCAGAATTCAGGACCGTCGGAACAAACATTTTTTTCGAGCCTACGGTTTTTTTCGCTCCAGCAAAACATGTTCTCAAGTGCAATCCTGACATTTGCCTTTTGGGCATGCGGCAGAAGCGAGTTGAAGAAATCAATGTTGGCTTTCTTTTGATTCTTTGAAACCGAAAATGGATGGATTATGATATTCCCGGCGCCGAGGATTCCGCTTGCTTCTATCGACCTTATTATAAGCGGTTTCACCCATTCGTTGTAAGCATCGTCGCCTTCTATATATGAGGCAAACGGCGCATGCGTCTGATTGAATGTCACACCGTATGAGTCGGCGAGCTCCCTGAGAAGCCTGCAGTGCTCCATGAACCCCTCGCCTTCAACCGGAAGCCGGTCGTTTTGTTTATAGAACATAGAATAGTCAAGGCAGTCATATCCTGCCTCGCAAAGCATCCTTACTGCACCGGTATCACCGAAAACCCGTGCCAATCCCGCTGTTTGGGTTGATATTTTCATGAAATCCTCCGTTTTGTGAATTAATTTCCGCTCCTCTCATTATAACACGGTGGATTTAATATATAATCATTGGTAATATGATTTACAGCCCGGGCCGGCCTGGGATTCCTGGGCGTCGCCGAGGGCTTAACGGGGGAATGGATTATGCTAAGCTCATCTGGTTTGGAATACATTGAAACCTCAGGCGGCAATTTACTTTTCAGTGGTCAAAACGGCCGCAGGATCATTCTGTCGTTTCCGGATCCCGGCATATCAAGGATCAGAATCATCGGCGAAACCGGCGAAAGCCCATCCATAATGGTTGACCTTGGGTTTGTGAAGGAAAAGCTGGCTGAAACAGCCTTTGATTTTAGCAGCACCGCTTCCGAATATATTCTGAAGACCGGGGAGATTGAAATAACAATTGGGAAACGGGACGGGTCAATGCAATGGCTGGACAAGTCGGGGTCGTGTTTTTTAAAAACACCAGGCATTTCATCCGTTTCAAGCGGCAGCGGCAATCTTCTTTGTTTCAATATGGATGACAACGAACACTTCTATGGCTTTGGATTCCAGCGCAAGGTCTTCGATGCAAGGGGAAGCCGGCTTACCTTTACCAAAGGATACCGCTGGGATGAGGCTACCGTACCGTTCTTCATGAGCACAGCCGGTTATGGTTTCTTTTCAGCCAATACATTCGACCAGACATTTGATTTCACGAAAAGCAAAAAATATCTTGTCTCCAATGCGGGCGGGAATGTCGATTTCTTCATAATCCACGGACCGGGATTTAAAGAAATTCTGGATAAGTACACCGATTTGACCGGCAAACCCGTCATGGTTCCCAAATGGTCGCTCGGCCTTTGCTATATTGCGCGTGTTTTCGAGGATGAGCACGGGCTTATGGACATAGCCGCGCGTTTTCGGAGCGAAGGCATCCCCTGCGATATGCTGGGGCTTGAACCCGGTTGGGAGGAAAGCTATTACAGCATGAAATGGATTTGGAGCGGAGAACGTTTTCCAAATCCCGGGGATATGATTGAAAGGCTTCATTCCATGGGTTATGCCATTGAACTCTGGGAATCGGGCGATGCCCCTACGGAAGGGTACCTGAATCCTGAGACAAGGAGGAAGTGGTTCTCCGAACGAGTCCCGTCAAGCCTCGGTCTGGGAATTGATTTTTTCAAACAGGACGATCCATATCCCAGATGCATAACATCCACGGAAATGGTAACCGATCCGACTGTCGGGATCTTCATCAAGCATGACGATGGACATTCGCCTGCGGAAACCGGGAATATAGCCAATACCCTTTACAGCAAAACAGTTTTTGACGAGTTCCGCAGGATAACCGGGAGAAGGACCATCGTAATCTTCCATTCATACAACGCCTCCATTTCATCCCAGATGTATCCGACGGCATGGGCGGGCGACTTCAAGCTGGGCAACGGAGCCCTTAATGCAAGCCTTTCCGGGCACGCAATGGTCACTCATGACATGAGGAACGAATCGCCGGCGGGAATTCATTTTGGCTTTCTTACCCCATATTCGCTTATAGACAGCTGGGCGACTTACAGGGAGCCATGGCTTTTTTCAAAGCACAACGAAGAAATCACCCGGTTTTACTCGCGTTTGAGAAGCGCACTGTTTCCATATTTATACACCGCTCTTTGGCAATCACATACAAAGGGCCTTCCGATTCTCCGCCCGATGGTCCTTGAATTCCAGAATGATCCAAACACCCATTTGCTTGACGGTCAGTTCATGCTGGGAGACTGTTTGCTTGTAGGAACACCGGATGAATCAGACCCATCCATATATCTGCCCCGGGGTAAATGGATTGATTACTGGACAAGGAAGGTTATGAACGGTTCCGGCCAAAACATCGGTTGTTCCTGGCCGGAAATCGCCGGCGGTCCGCTTTACGTAAAGTCCGGTTCCATTATTCCGATGACGGTATCAGCCGATTCATCTTCTTTACGGAATCCTGATTTCCTTATCCTCGACATATATCCGGAGGGACGCTTTGTAGCCGAGGTATATGAAGACGACGGAGTCAGCTTTGATTACGAAAACGGTGGTTTTACGCTGACAAAGGTGGAATGTCATGAGTCGGATGGATTCATTAATATAACCGCCGGCAAGCCGTCCGGTTCATATGCCGGAATGCCGTCGTCAAGGGCGTTGCTGTTCAGAATCTTTTCAGAAACATATCCCATCGAGGTAGTTGACGCCAGAATCAAACTCAATGAATTCCCAGCCCTTGATGCCCTTCTTGGCTTCCATGAATCAGGCTGGTATTTCGACAATCAATCCAATGCACTCTATATCAAGCCGCATTCCTGTTGGAAAATGTCGGATCCATGCGCCTGCCATGAATTCTTCCACAATGCGAAAATAGAATGGCTTGATGTGGAATCGCCGCCGGTTGAAGCCGACATCCGGATAACCGCAGGAACCGAAACGATCCGACGGGGTATCTCCGCAAAGCGGGTTCAGCTTGACGGAGGGGATTTGCTGCTGTTTGCGGACGGAGAGAGTTCGATTGACATAACTGCTGAAATACGGGATGAAAACGGCCTGATTGCCGACATTGGGGAAACAACAGCCGTTTACCGTGCAATTGGTCCCGCGATTTTTGAAAACGGCTCCATGGTTTGTGAGTCGGCATTAATCGATGGAAGATCGTCCGTCAGGCTCCTATCCACTGAAAGCACCGGTTGTGTAATGGTAAGCGTTGAGATAAGGGGCTTACAGTCCGAAAGCATAACCATCGAGGCTGTCCGGGGTAAGTTCGAAGTTGTTCTGAACCCGCCCGAGAGGGTTCGCCTTAACCTTGGCGACAACTGGCTGCCTTACTATATGTTTGCAAATATAGTGATCGTGCATGGCGGCAGGCGCATATGCTCAGCCTGTCCCGAGGTGCATATGGATGTCATTGGCAATGATGACCGTGATATCGCCAGAAGCTATACCACCATTGCAAAACGAGGACTCGGGAGATTTGAAAAGGCCATTCTTGGCTCCCCGACAGAACCTCCCGATGTCGTTCTGCGTTTCAGCTCAAAGGGTGTCGATCCGGTTGAAATTGTTTATTGCCTGCATCCAAACCATATCGACGCAAAATCCTGAATCCACGGCATAATGCCATGACTGTAAGCTCATCTTTATTTCAATTGACACATTGATGACAGAATCATTGGGTAGAATTCATTCATCAAAAGCGAAGGAGCTTGATGTAATGAAAAATAAAACATATTTAATGATAATCATATTACTTGCGGCAGCACTGACGACGGCATGTTCCGTGGAACCGGAGAGTGAAACACTCCTCTCGTATCAGCCGGCTGCATCCGGGAC
>JAWOIG010000020.1:0-5534 GCA_046484775.1 Clostridia bacterium
GTCGACGACATTCACTCGTATTCCCGCATAGCCTGCGGAATAGCGGCACTGCTTTCCAACGGCAGGCTTATGGAGTATGAGCCCCTGTGGCATAAAATGATGGAGGCACTTTGCAATGACTTCCATAGGAGAACCCCTCCGACAACACTTGATTTCGCACTCAAGGAAACCATGCTGGCCTTCAAGGCGATGAAGCCTTTCATCGGTCCCGAAAAGCAGAGGCACTGGCTCGGCCTTCTCGGGAAAATCGATCCCTTCCGATGTTTTTCCAATGTCGCCAATAACCAGGAATGGGAGCACATAAGGAACTGGAACATATACGCCATGGCCGGGTACTACCTGCTGGAGACAGAGGGTGCGGCCGATTCGACCGAACTCTTCGAACGCCACTGGGACCATCAGTTCCGCTACTTCGATGAAAACGGCATGTACGTCGACCCCCACGCCCCTGTTCTCTATGATCTTACAACCCGGGTGCAGGCTCAGTTGATCCCGGGATATGGATACAAAGGCAAGTTTTCGGCGCAGCTGGACGACAACTTAAAAAAGGGAGCGCTTTCGGCGTTGTTCTACCAGTCGTCGGCATTCGAACTGCCTTTCGGCGGCAGAAGCAACCAGTTCCTGTTCAATGAATCCCTGCTCGCCGCCAATTTCGAGTATGAGGCCTCCCGTTGGAAACGTGAAGGCAATATGAAGCTGGCGGGCATGTACAAACGCGCGGCGCACAAGGCGATACTATCGATAGAGAGGTGGCTGAAGGCCGACGGCGGGGCCAGGCAGATCAAGAATTTCTATCCCATCGAAAGCAAATACGGGACGGAGAGCTATGGCTATTACGATAAATACATGATGACCCTGGGATGCTTCCTTTTCATCGGATATCCCTTTGCCGACGACTCCATAGAGGAATTCCCGTGTCCTGCCGAACTTGGCGGATATATGTTCCAAACGAGCGATGTCTTCCACAAGATATTCGCCAACTGCGGGTCATATTCCATCGAGATTGATACATCCGCGGATATTTTGTATGATGCTGCGGGTCTTGGAAGAATCCACCGGACGGGCGCCCCGACGGAACTCGCCCTTTCAGCTTCTTCCGGGGAACTTCACCATACAAGTTATGAAACACCCGGATGCGCCCGGGAAAACATGGCTCTTGGCCCGGGCTGGGAGAACGATGGTGAAATGATTTTTCTCGCCGGAGCCTCCAACAGAGAATCCCAGAGCTTTGATTATTTGAAAAATTCATTCGGGTCCGACGCGGAATTCATTGAATTCACGGAATCATTTCGGAATGGTCTGGACTGCAAAACGGAAGTCATTCATGAAACTGCTGAAGGTGTTGCCTTTCGCGCAACATATTCCGGTCCCGCCCTTACGGGCATAGCCGGACTGACGGAATCATACAACCTTACAAAAGATGGACTTCAGGTGGAATGCCTTCTTGAAGGATACGCCGGGAAAAGGATTTTCTACATGGTTCCCGCCTTCCTGACCAATGGGAAGGATACCTCGGAAATTTCCATATGCGGAGGAGCATTGACCGTAAGGTCCATGGGGTGGGAGTATTCCGTCGAGACGGACGGAAAATTCATTGAGACAGGAACGATAATGGGAAACAGAAACGGTAAATATAAAAAGTATGTAGCCGAAACGAAGTCCGACAGAATGAAAGTCGGTTTCCGAATAAGCAGGATTATGGAGGAAGATTATGAATCTAAATGAAATAATTGCACTTGACAAACAATATTTCATGAACACTTTCGGCGACCGGACCCCGGTTGCCTTTAGCTACGGCAAGGGCATGTACCTGTATTCCACGGACGGGGTCGGCTACCTGGATTTTTTGGGCGGAATAGCGGTAAGCTCCCTGGGGCACAGCCACCCGGGGCTTGTCGATGCAATCTCCGAGCAATCCCGCAGCTTAATTCACTGCTCGAACCTGTATTATATCGAGAACCAGGCTCTGCTTGCGCAGGAGATATGCATGTCGTCCTGCGCCGACAAAGTGTTCTTCTCGAACAGCGGCGCGGAGGCCAACGAAGGCGCCATCAAGCTAGCGCGTCTCTACCACAGGAAGAAAGGCAGCCTTGAAAAGTATGAGATAATAACCCTTGAGGATTCATTCCACGGCCGGACGCTTGCAACCATAGCGGCGACGGGCCAGCCCAAATACAACCTTCCTTTCAGTCCTCTCACGCCTAAGTTCAGGTCTGTTCCGATGAATGACCTCGCTGCTCTTGAAAAAGCCGCCGACGGTAACACCTGCGCCATTATGCTTGAACCCATCCAGGGGGAAAGCGGCGTCAATCCGGCGACATATGAATATATAAAAGGTGTGCGGGATATATGCGACAGAAACGACATCCTTCTGATATTCGACGAGGTACAGTGCGGCATGGGGCGCACCGGCAAACTATATGGCTATATGCATTATGATGTTGAGCCGGATATCTTTACCCTGGCAAAGGCGCTGGGGGGAGGCTTCCCCATCGGAGCGCTGTGCGCCAAGGATTTCGTGGCGTCGGCATTTGAGCCGGGCGACCACGGTTCTACTTTCGGCGGCAATCCCCTTGCCTGCGCGGCGGGGCTTGCCGTGTTCCGCGCCTACCGCGATGAAAAACTGGTGGAAAAAGGAGCTGAAACCGGAGCGTACATCTTCGGCCTTCTAAATTCCCTGAAAGGAAAGTATGACGTGATTTCCGAAATACGGGGAAGCGGGCTCATGATAGGAATAACATTCAACAAGGATATTGCCGTGGAAGTCAAAAAAAAGTTGTTTGATCGGAAAATTTTAATCGGAAGCGTCAAAAAATCAATAATACGGCTCCTTCCCCCGCTTGTGGTCAAAAAAGAACATGCGGATGTCCTCATAAGTGAACTGGATTCCGTCCTTTCCGAAATAACAAGGAGTTCAACACAATGAAGGCAGTACTCGTTCTTGAAGACGGCACATATTATGCGGGCGAATCATTCGGAGCCAGGGGCGATGCGTACGGAGAAGTGGTTTTCAACACCTGCATGACGGGATACCAGGAGGTTGTCACCGACCCTTCCTACAACGGCCAGATGGTTTGCATGACATATCCCCTTATAGGCAATTACGGAATGAACCAGGAGGATGCCGAGTCGTCAAAAACACGCATAGACGGTTTCATCGTCAAGGAACTGTGCGATTACCACAGCAATTTCCGCGCCGACATCTCCCCTGAGGATTATTTTGCAAAGAATGGCATAACGGGAATAAAGGGAGTGGATACCAGGGCCATCACCCAGCATATCCGCAGATTCGGCAGCATGTACGGCGTTATTTCAACACATTCCGGCAACATAAGCATTCTTTTGGATAAGCTGATGGAACGAAAGGGAATAAAGAGGGATCTGGTCGGGGAAGTGACAACCGAAAATCCATTCAATCTCCCCGGTAACGGTCCGCGTATTTCACTGATTGATTTTGGTGCGAAGAGCAACATAATAAGATCGCTTTCAAATAGAAACTGCGATATAACCGTATTCCCTGCAGCAACGCCGGCCGGTGTTGTGCTCGCGGGCAAACCCGACGGAATAGTCCTGTCAAACGGCCCCGGCGACCCAAGGAACCTTGGCGCCGTCGTATCGGCTGTCGTGGAACTTGCGGATTCAGGTATCCCGATGCTTGGCATATGCCTTGGCCATCAACTGCTTGCGCTCGCGCTCGATATGGAAATCTACAAATTGAAATTCGGGCACCATGGTGGGAATCATCCCGTCAAGGACCTGTCCACAGGCAGGTGCCACATAACCAGCCAGAACCATAATTATGCTGTTTCAGCCGACAGGATACCCGCCGGCATTGAAATCACCCACATCAACGCAAACGACAAATCAGTCGAGGGGTTTTGCCGTCCGGGCTATCCGCTTGTAAGTGTTCAGTACCACCCCGAGGCTTCTCCCGGCCCGGAGGATTCAGCATATATATTCGACGACTTCATGAAGCTGGTTATGAAAGGACGGCAAGATGCCTAAAAGAAATGACATAAGGAAAGTTCTTGTAATAGGATCCGGCCCGATAATCATCGGCCAGGCTGCTGAGTTCGACTATTCCGGTAGCCAGGCCTGCCGCGCCCTCAGGGAGGAAGGCATCGAGGTTGTTCTTGTAAACAGCAATCCGGCCACCATAATGACCGACCGGGAAACCGCGGACAAGATCTACATTGAGCCCATTACGCTTGAATTCGTCAAGAAAATCATAGAAATAGAGAAGCCGGACGGACTGCTTGCCTCCCTCGGAGGACAGACCGGCCTGAACATGGCGCTTGAACTTTCGAACGACGGAATCCTGGACAGGCTGGGGATTGAACTTCTGGGCACATCGCTTGAATCCATAAAGAAAGCGGAGGACCGGGAGCTGTTCAGGGACACCATGGTATCAATAGGCGAACAGGTTGCTCCTTCTGCAATCGTGAACACCCTTGCCCAAGCCCGTGAATTCGCCGTCGCAATAGGTTTCCCTGTCATAGTAAGGCCCGCTTATACAATGGGAGGGTCGGGCGGAGGAATAGCACACGACCAGTCCCAGCTCGAGGGAATCTGCGGAAAAGGCCTGAAGCTTTCCATGATAGGGCAGGTTCTGCTCGAAAAAAGCGTAGCCGGCTGGAAGGAAATAGAATATGAAGTAATGCGCGACGGCAACGACAACTGTATAACCGTCTGTAATATGGAAAACGTCGATCCCGTCGGAATACATACCGGCGACAGCATAGTCGTTGCGCCAAGCCAGACTCTGTCCGACAAGGAATACCAGATGCTAAGGAGCGCCTCGCTGAAGATCATCAGGGCTCTTGATATAAAAGGCGGCTGCAACATCCAGTTTGCGCTGGACCCGGACAGCTTCGACTATGTGGTCATCGAAGTCAATCCGCGTGTGAGCCGTTCCTCCGCGCTCGCATCCAAGGCAACCGGATACCCGATAGCCCGTTCCGCCGCCAAGATTGCCATCGGCTTTAATCTTGACGAAATAATAAATCCCATTACCGGGAATACCTTCGCCTGCTTCGAGCCCAGCCTCGATTATGTGGTCGTCAAAGTCCCGCGGTGGCCTTTCGATAAATTCAATTCGGCCGACAGAAGCATCGGCACCCAGATGAAGGCAACCGGCGAGGTCATGGCCATAGGAAGAAGTTTTGAAGAAGCTCTTTTAAAAGCAATAGACTCGCTTGACATCAAGCTCAACTACCAGCTCGGTTTACAGTTGTTTGACAATGCTTCAATAGATACTCTCATGGAATATATAAGGCATCCCAAGGACGAGTCCCTTTTTGCCATCTTCAAGCTTCTGCAAAAAGGAATTTCCACCCATACGATACACGACATTACAAAAATCGACATGTTTTTCCTTAAGAAACTTCAAAAAATAGTGGATGTCGCCGATGAAATAAAGAACGCGGGAATCGCATGGCTTGACTACAGGCTGTACCTCAAGGCGAAGAAAGTGGGTTTCGGCGATTCCTATATAGCCAATCTTGTCGGCGTCCCGCTGCGGGAGATTCTTGAAT
>JAWOIG010000060.1:0-4142 GCA_046484775.1 Clostridia bacterium
CAAACAAGCAAATGCTCGCTCGATTATGACATCGTACAGTGCTATTAATGGCATTTGGGCGGCCAGTAATTATGATTTGAATACGACGGTTCTCCGTGAACAATGGGGATTTGATGGCTTTGTCATGACGGACTGGTGGGCAAAGTTAAATGACGAAGGTGAACCGGCAACCATTCGTAATACGAAGGCGATGGTTCGTGCTCAGAATGATGTATATATGGTTGTGGAAGATGCCTTGAATAACAGCACGAAGGACAATACTTCAGAATCTTTGGAAAAGGGTTTATTGATGCGTGGCGAATTGCAGCGGAGTGCAAAGAATATTTGTAATGTACTGTTACAATCGCATTCGTTTAGACGTTTGTTGCGAGGCGAGCATATATTCACTCAATCTTCTTCGACATTTAATCAAACGCAGAGTCATTTGATCAAAATAGAGGAAAACACTGAAATCATGTTGGACGGCGTTGAAACTTTCGCAGGAAATGAGAAATCATGGGAACTTGATGTTGTTAACGGTGGTGACTATACATTAGCATTTACGGTGATGTCTAATCTGAATCCATTGGCACAACTTCCAATCAATGTATTGATCAATGATCAGTTCAGTTCTACTTTTGTGTTTAATGGTACAGAAGGGATAAAAATCTTTTGGTTTCAGCCTCGGCAGGCACCGGCAAGACCGCTGTACTCGTAGAACGTATCGTACGGATGGCGACAGATGAGTTCAGGGCGGTTGACATTGACAGAATGCTGATTGTAACATTCACCAAGGCGGCTGCGGCTGAAATGAGGGAAAGGATAAGGAATGCCCTCTCCGACAGAATAAAAAAGGATCCGGAAAACATCAGTCTCAGAAGACAGTTGATTCTTCTGAATCAAGCGAACATATCGACAATCCATTCCTTTTGTTCGGATGTCATTCGAAGTAATTATCACCTTCTCGACATTAATCCTGCTTTTGGGGTGTGCGATGCAATGGAATCCGAGGTCCTGATTGATGAAGCTCTTGAAAGTTTACTTGACTCAATGTTCGAATATTCGACCGAAGTATTCAGACTTCTTATGGATAATTACGGGAGAGGAAGGGACGACTCTGCGCTGTCAAAACTTATCAAAGGATTATATAGATACATAAGGAGCATGCCCGGATATAAAAAGTGGCTGTCTGAAAAAGCGGCGATGTTTGAAAAAAATACTGATGATTTTGGCGATACAGTATGGGGGAGGGAACTGTTGAGCTATGCCAAGATCAAGCTGCATGGTCTGATTGCGGAAATGGCCGATATAATGTCGTTGATTAAGGACGATGTTGATTTCACGGGGTACTATTCAACATTGTCAATGGATATGGCATTGCTTGAGGAAATAGGAGAGGTTTTTGAATCAGGCAGCTGGGATGAATGCAACAGCAGGCTTGAAAATATAAAATTCTCAGTGCTGTTGCGAGCGTCCAAAAATGCAGACAAGGAAATTCAGACGTTGGTCAAGGCGGTGCGCAATGGCATCAAGGAAGATGTAAATAAGCTTGGCGTTTTGATATTGGGGCAATCTTCTGAGATTTTCAGAAATATCGAAGAACTGTCCCCGTTGATAGGATGTCTTGCGGATCTGACTGCAAGACTCGACGACGAGTATTCGGCATTGAAGAACAAGAAGGGGATTCTTGATTATAATGACCTGGAGCACCTTGCGCTTAAATGCCTGGAATCGGAAGCCGGTGAAATGTACAGGAACCGGTTTGACGAGGTTCTTGTGGATGAATATCAGGACAGTAACCCGATACAGGACAGGCTTATCAATCTGGTTTCGGGAAGGAACAGGGAATGCAAAAATGTATTCATGGTGGGTGATGTAAAGCAAAGCATATATAAATTCAGGCAGGCGATGCCTGAAATTTTTCTCGATAAATACAATTCGTATTCAGACGACCGGGAGCAGGATGAGGTAAGGATAGAACTTTTCAGGAATTACAGGAGCAGAAAACCCGTGCTCGATTTGACGAATTATATCTTTTCAAAAATAATGTCCGTTGAAACCGCAGGCATTGACTATAATGAGGCAGTTTCACTGAAGCCGGGAATAGAATACCCTGATGGCGACGGAAAAGGGTATCCCGTTGATGTAAGGATTATTTGCGGAAAAGATGAGGATATTTTTACTGATGACGTTACCAAGGAGAAAAAAGAAGCGGCTGTCGTGGGTATGGAGATCATCAAAATTTTAAAATCAGGCATGATGATAACGGACCGAAAAAACAACAGGGAACGGCCGGTTGAGCTTAGGGATATATCCATTTTATTGAGGACAGTTAAAAAAACCTCCGGAGTTTATGCAGAACAGCTTAAGGCCATGGGCATACCGGCTTATGCGGATGGAAATTCTGATTTTTACGGAGAAACTGAAATTGCGGTAATGCTGGCATTTTTGGAAATCATAGACAATCCAAGACAGGACATACCATTGTTATCAGTCATGAGGTCTTCGATATTCGGCTTTACGGATAAGGAGCTGGCATTGATAAAGGTAGGTTCACATAATGATTCCTATTACGATTCGGTGCAGAAATATAGAGGAATTATTAAACTTGAGGAAAAAATCCACGGTTTCATGAAGACAGTCGAAGCATACAGAAAAATTTCCGCCGGTATTCCTGTTGACAGGCTTGCCTGGATGATCATGCAGGAAACGGGTTACTTTTATAGTTCGAATGATTGTCTCAGCCTGGAATCCAAGCAGTCCAATCTAAGGAAGCTTTTCGAGATCGCCGGGGAATTCGAGAAGAGCAGCATGACAGGTTTGTTCTCTTTCCTAAGATATATTAAAGCGCATATTGAAAGATCAGCAGATACCGAAGGCGCATCGCTTTATGGCGAGAACAGCAATGTTGTGAGAATACTCAGTATTCATAAATGCAAGGGACTTGAGTTTCCTGTTGTAATACTTTCCGGATGCGGAAAGAGATTCAATAAATCCGAAAGCAAGGAATCCATGGTATTCGATAAGGAGCTGGGATTCGGACCGAATTATATTAATTCCGATAAAGGATACTGGCTGGTAACGGCCCCTAAAAAAAGCATACAGGTAAAGGCTGAACTTGAAGCACTTGCCGAGGAAATGCGTATATTGTATGTCGCTCTTACCAGGGCCAGGGAAAAACTTGTTATTACAGGATATTCGGACAATTTTGAGAAAGATTCGGTCAAATGGCTGCTCAAGGGAAGATTAAGGAATGGAAGGATAAATGCAGGTAAAGTCCTGGGGGCAGCAGGTCATCTTGAATGGATAATGACATGTCTCTCCGGCCATGAAAATTGTTCTGTTGTAAGTGAAGCGGCCGGATTCAGTCTGGAAGGGAATGACTCCGGTGTGCCTCTTTTTACCGTTAAGGCAATTTATCCGGAGGAAATATATGCTTTATTGGAAAAAAGAGAAAAAATCGATGAATACCGCGGAAAAAGGATTGAAATTGACATTAATGAAATCAGAAGAAGATTCTCATGGGAATATGAGCATGCATCAGGCATTGCAATACCAAATAAAATTTCCGTCACCGAACTTAAGAAACTACGAGACAGGGAATCTGCGGCAAGTGATATTTTCAATGTCGAATTCATGGAGCGTCCTGAATTCATGAATGGGGAAACGGGCCCCGATGCCGCCGAAAGGGGTACTCTGCTTCACAATGTCCTCGCAGCCGTCGATCCATGCAGGGGAGGTGATTTGCCTTATTTAAGGGCGCTGCTTGAAAAAGCGGGAGCGAAAATCGAAGACCTTGAGTGGTTTGCAGGAATCATAGGCAAATTCTATACAGGAGAACTTGGTCAAAGAGTAGCTGCAGCCTCCAATGCCGTTACTGAAAAAGCATTCATATGTCCTCTTCCGACCCGAGAGATCTATCCCGAATCCGATGAAACTATTCCGATAGGACA
This sequence comes from Clostridia bacterium, assembly GCA_046484775.1. GTDB lineage: Bacteria > Bacillota > Clostridia > DUPQ01 > DUPQ01 > JAFGQE01. The sequence continues at coordinate 3,933 of JAWOIG010000060.1, forward strand.
TACGACTCTTCTGCAGGGCGTTGTTGACTGCATGTTTTTTGAAGAAGGGAATGCGGTCATCATTGATTACAAGTCCGATAAAGTCGAACCGGGCCTCGAAGAATTACATGCGCGGAAGTATGCTTTGCAACTGGGACTGTATTCCCGTGCTATAGAGCATCTTACAGGAATAGGCGTCAAGGAAAAATTCATATATTTTCTGCGGACCGG
>JAWOIG010000084.1:0-3510 GCA_046484775.1 Clostridia bacterium
CGTACATTATGTCCGCATAACTGTCACGGAAATTCACGTTGCCGCCCCTGAGCGACTTGACCTCCGTACCTGCAAGCGAAACCCCGGCCTCGAATTCTTCCTCGAGGAAGTATTCGTGTCTCGCTTTTTTATTGGGTGCGATCATTTTAATGCCTTCCATCGTACTTTCCCACTCCTTCTTTGTCCCTGCCTATTATAACACCATATAATACAACGTCAAACAGCTGACTGTCACGTTTGCGGCAATCCTTCCGTTTGACGTTGTTTAACAGGAAAAAGTTTCCTTTTTACTATTCTATCCGGACTTCCATCCAGATCTGGTTGTAAATGGTCTTGTATTCACCAAGATCGATGTAGACCTCGCTGAGCTGAACTATCGAATCGTCGGGCCAGTAGGCCGGAAGCTCGAAAACTTCAGGGGACTCCTCGCGCATGCGCTGCAATGCCTCTGTATTGGGCGAGGTGTAGCCAACCTCGTTGGAGTTTTGGAATGCTATTTCCGGGTCAAGCATGAAATTGATGAACATCTCGGCTTCCGCCTTGTGCTTGCTTCCCTTTGGTATGACCATGGCATCGAACCAAAGGTTTGTTCCTTCCTTGGGCACGCCATATCCGATATAACTGAAATCCGTGGACTCGTCCCAGTACAGGTCCATGAAATCCCCTGAATAGGTAACTCCCATTGCGGCGTCGCCGTTTGCAATCATATCCTTGATTTCATCGCCATAATATCCATTGATGAGATCCTTCTGGCGGACAAGCAGTTCCTTGGCCTCCTGAAGCTCGGCGTCGTTCGTGGAATTCATCGAATATCCCAGAACTTTCAGGGCTATGCCCATCGAGTCGCGCACATCCTTTTTCATGAGGATCTTTCCCTTGTATTTCTCATTCCACAGAATATTCCAGCTGTCCACGGGATCATCAACCATATTCCTGTTGTAAAGGATGCCTATGGTTCCCCAGAAATATGGAACCGAGTACATGTTTTCCGGATCATATTCACGATTCTTGAATCGTTCATCTATATACCTGAAGTTTGGAACATTGCTGAAGTCTATCGGCAGCAGCATGTCACTCTTGATCATTTCCGAAATGGCATAATCCGAAGGGAAAACCACGTCATAGCTTACGCCGCCCGCCTCCAGTTTCGCAAGCAGGGTTTCATTCGTATCATACGTCTTGTAGTTTACCTTGATGCCGGTCTCGTCTTCAAACCTGTCGATGAGGCTTTCGTCAATGTATTCGCCCCAGTTGAATACATTCAGCACCACCCTGTCGCTGCATCCGGCCATGGCAACTGCGGTTGTCAGTATGACCGAAGCAAGAATAACTACGATAACAATTTTTTTCATAGCAGCAATTCCTCTCCTTTGTCGCTTTTTTTATTTATAAGAAGCAGCAAGACCAAGACCGTGAGAAACATGATCGTGCTAAGTGCATTTATTGAAGGCTTTACGCCTCTTTTGGCCATGGAATATATTAGGATGGACAGATTTGTCACCTGGGTTCCCGCGGTAAAGAAACTGATTACAAAATCATCGATTGACAATGTGAATGCTATAAGCGCGCCGCTGACGATTCCCGGGGTTATCTGCGGTATTATGACTTTCCTAAGCGCATATGACGGCTTTGCGCCAAGGTCCATCGCCGCCTCCGCCAGATGCCTGTTAAGTTGGCGCAGTTTAGGTAAAACCGCCAGAATTACATAGGGAGTGCAAAAAACAATGTGCGCAATGAGCATGGATGCGAACCCAAGCTGCAGGTTCGCCGTTATAAATAGCGTCATAAGGGCCACACCTGTCACTATGTCGGGGTTCAGCACCGGAAGATTGTTTATGTTCAGCGACAATGACCTTGGAAACCGTTTCATGTTATGGATTCCTATGGCTGCAAGGGTTCCGAAGATCGTTGATATAATTGTTGCAAGTACGGCGATCAATATCGTGAAGTAAAGCGCTTCCTTGATCTGCCTGTCCTGGAGCAGCTCTGCGTACCACTTCAATGTGAAGCCGCCCCACTGCCCCCTTGACTTTGAACTGTTGAACGAGTAAACGATGAGAAGTATTATAGGGGCATAGAGAAAGAGAAACACCAGGCCCATATAAATCCGTTTTGCGGTTTTCTTCATACCGGCCTCCTCTCCTTTTCGTCATTCCTGTCCATGCGGGACATCACCGCCATTGAGATCAATATCATTATCATCAGTATTATCGAAAGGCTTGACCCGAAATGCCAGTTTCTGTCCGACATGAACTGCTGCTCGATGAGGTCGCCTATCAACGGGGTCTTTCCTCCTCCAAGCAGTCCGGAAATTACAAAGGTGCTGACCGCCGGCATGAATACCATTGTAATGCCCGACACAACGCCGGGTATGCTCAAGGGAAATTCAACCCGGAAAAATGTCAGGACCTTGTTTGCACCCAGGTCTCCGGCTGCCTCCAGCAGATTGCGATCCATCTTGACCAGCACCGTATATATCGGCAGAATCATGAAAGGCAGGAAGTTGTATACCATTCCAATCAAAACGGCAATCTGGCCCGGCATTATTTCAAGGGGCTGCAGACCGATTGCATTCAGAAACCTGTTCAGAACGCCATTGGGCGAAAGAATCGCCATCCAGGCATAAGTGCGAAGAAGAAAATTCATCCACATGGGAACAATGATAAACATAAGCAGCTTCCCCCGGTGCCTTGGGTTTGCCCGGGCTATGATCATGGCTACCGGATAGCCGATTATAAAGCAAAATATCGTCGAAACGATGGCCAAAGCAAAGGAATTGCCGATTACCTTTAGAAAAATCGGCTCCGCAACCCGTTTATAGCTTTGCAATGAAAACTGCAGGCTCGAAAAATCATGGATATCACCTGCCGTCAGGCTGTAGATCAGGACCAGAAGCAAAGGAAAGATGATGAAAATCGTCATCCATGCCGAATACGGATATGCAAGCAATTTCATTCGTCTTCGCATGTGTCGTCCTCCTTTCTTCTCATGACCTGGATATCCGAAGGCAGTATATTCATTCCCACCCTGCTTCCGACCGGAAACATAGTGGTATTGTGGACCATGTATTCCCTGTTCTCGTTTTCTATCAGCATTTCATAGTGGACGCCCTTGAAAACGACAGATGCAACCGCTCCTTGAATCTTTCCTTCCCCGGGGCCGGTTACCAAATATATGTCTTCCGGACGAATGACTACATCCACGGGTTCATTGGGTCTGAAGCCTTTATCTATGCAATCGAAGTCATTTCCGTCAAAATGAACCTTGAAGTCTTCAACCATGCTCGCTTCTATGATGTTGCTTTCGCCGATGAAATCCGCCACAAAACGATTGACGGGCTCATTGTATATGTCCTGGGGCGTGCCTATCTGTTGTATGACGCCCTTGTTCATGACTACAATTGTGTCAGACATCGTAAGCGCTTCTTCCTGGTCATGGGTGACATATATGAATGTGATGCCGACGTTCCTCTGCATTTCGAGGAGTTCCAGCTGCATTTCCTTTCGAAGC
>JAWOIG010000142.1:0-3891 GCA_046484775.1 Clostridia bacterium
TTCTTATACTTGACGAGATAGGAAGGGGAACGAGCACATTCGACGGCCTTGCAATAGCGTGGTCCGTGATAGAATACATCTCCAGGAAAAAGAACTGCAGGACATTGTTCTCAACCCACTACCATGAGCTGACGGAACTCGAGGGCAACCTTGAGGGAGTCAAGAATTACAGGATAACCGCCGAGAAGAAAGGCAGGGAGATAATATTCCTTCGAAAGGTTGTAAGGGGTAGCGCCGACGAAAGCTATGGGATCCAGGTCGCCCATCTTGCAGGGGTTCCCGAGGGTGTTGTCAACAGGGCGGCTGAAATTCTGGAGGAACTTGAAAAGAATGATATCGGAAAACGGAGCAGGCTCAGAAAAGGAATTAAGATTGATGGACAGCTGAGCATAATGGATTACAACAGCAGGAACGAAGGGGAGGAATATGTCATCCGGAATCTGAAGGAGCTTGACGCACAGAATCTGACTCCCCTCGAAGCCTTGAACAAGCTGTTTGAAATGAAAAACAAACTTCAATAGGTGGATGATGAATAAAATTATAATTCTTGATGAAAACACTTCCAATCAGATTGCGGCGGGCGAGGTTATCGAACGGCCGGCTTCAGTCGTGAAGGAACTTGTCGAGAATTCCATTGATGCCGGCGCGGATTCCATATCGGTTGAAATTTCAAGGGGAGGCATTGCGCTTATACGGGTTGCGGACAATGGGAGCGGCATACCGTCCGATGATGTGGAAATGGCATTCGAACGTCACGGGACAAGCAAGATCAGAAGCGCCGTGGACCTTTCTTCCATAAGCACGATGGGTTTTCGCGGAGAAGCGCTGCCAAGCATCGCAAGCGTCTCGAGGATCGAGATGGACACTGCGGTGGAAAACGGAAACGGAATACGGATATTGATAACAGGCGGGGATATGGAGGGAATGCGGAAATCCTCGAGGGACAGGGGAACCACGATAACGGTCAGGGACTTGTTTTTCAATACACCTGCAAGATATAAATTTTTAAAAAGCGATTCCAACGAGACCCGCGGCTGTACGGATATAATATCAAGGCTGGCCCTTGCGCATCCGGGGATAAGCTTCAGGTATACCGCGAACAGGGAGGAAGTACTGAGGACCCCTGGAGACGGAAAGCTGGAAAGTGCTGTTTTTTGCGTATATGGCAGGGAGATCTCTGAAAATCTGTACCCGGTGGACTATGGTGAAAACGGATGCAGGGTGCACGGATATGCGGGCAATAGCTCCGCAGCCAGGGGAAACAGACAGAACCAGACGGTTTTTGTCAATGGCAGGTATGTCAGGAGCAGGGAAGTGACCGCGGCGGTCGAGAGGGCATATGAAACCGAGATTATGAAAGGGAAGTTCCCGTTTTTCATCATTAACATAGATATGGAGCCGAATGCTGTGGATGTCAATGTACATCCGGCAAAATCCGAGGTCAGGTTCGCCAGGGGCGGGGAGGTGTTTTCAGCCGTGTACTCCGCGATAAAGGCGGCCCTGAACATTAACAGGGGCATCGTCTCAAACGGCATAGGTACAGTCAGGCCTAAAATGGAATCCATATACGATGACGGCCATATACCCGGAACGGCCGCACCGAGGATAGGGGATTATTTTTCACCCCGGGGGAAGGAATCCCGTATGCCGGGGGAACTTCACGAGTCGATGAAAGCTGCTAAGGAAACCGTATACAGCATACGCGAAGGAATGGACTACATGCAGGTGCGGACGGAAAATCCAAGTACGCAACCGGGTCCTGCGACGACGCCTGAAAAAGGAATTAACCTGTTGAAGGACGCCGGTTTTGCCGGGATATTGTTCAATACGTTCATCCTTATGGATTTGAACGGCGATGAGATGCTTGTAATCGACCAGCATGCCGCGCATGAAAGGATAAACTACGAAAATCTGCTGGAACGCTATAGAAACAAGGAAATGAATTCGCAGATGCTGCTTTCGCCCCAGCCTGTCCGTCTTACGGCCGCAGAGGCGGCGGATGCCGAGGATAACAGGGAGCTTTTGGAAAAACTCGGTTTTGAATTCGATTTCATCGGTCCTGATGATGCCGTGATAAGGAGCATACCCGCCGAGCTTATTGAAAGCAATTCGGGCGAGGCTTTCAGAGGTGCGATTGACAGCATGGGAGAAAACAAGGGAAGGGAACGGACGCTTGTTGAAAATGAAGCCATATATTCGATGGCTTGCAAAAACTCAGTGAAAGCAAATACGGTTCTGACGCAGAAGGAAGTAGAGGCGCTTGTCGACAGACTTGGAAAACTTGATAATCCTTATACATGTCCTCATGGGAGGCCTGCCGTCGTAAAGCTCTCCAGGCGCGAATTTGAAAAATTATTCAAAAGGATAGTGTAATGGGCAGAGCTATTGTCATTACAGGACCGACAGCTTCGGGCAAGACTGATATAGCCGTGGAACTGGCGCTTATGACCGGCGGTGAAATAGTCGGGGCTGATTCAATTCAGATTTACAATCAGTGCGACATAGGCAGCGCCAAGCCTTCTGTATCAGACAAAAAAGGCGTGCGGCATCATATGATTGATATCCTGGAGCCACATGAAAAATTCAGCGCAGCATCTTTTAAGGAAATGGCCGAAAAAGTTATTGCGGATATAATTGCCCGCGAAAAATTACCTGTAATTACAGGCGGAACGGGCCTGTACATCGAAGCGCTGATAAGAAACATTGACTTCTCGGATGCGGCGGGCCAGGGAAACGCAAGTGAAAAATATAAAAGGCTGCTTGACGAAAAAGGTCGGGAATATCTTTTTGAAATGCTGAGGCAAAGGGATCCCGGATCGTGCGAAAAGCTTCATCCCAACAATGTCAGGAGAGTAATCAGGTATCTGGAGATTCTCGATGGGTTCAATGGAACTCTTGAGGAGTATATGAAGAGAGCGGTAGAAGACAGACCGATTCACGACTATATGGTTTTTGTTATATATCCCGGGAGAAAGCATCTGTATGAAAAAATAAAGAGGCGGACCGAAGGAATGCTCGAAGCCGGGTTGATTGCGGAAACAGAGGGTATCCTTGCTTCCGGAGTCGAAAGGGACGCCCAGTCAATGCAGGGCATCGGTTACAGGGAGACCATACAGTACCTCGACGGACTTCTCAACCATGAAGAATACAGGCGGCTTCTCGAAAGAAACACACGCAGATACGCCAAGCGGCAGTACACATGGTGCAACAGATATGCCGGGGCGCAGTTTCTGGAGCCGCGGCCGGACGAAACTCCGGCGGAGACCGCACAAAGCATAGCGGATATAATGAAAAAAGCGGAATTCATATAATAAATTCCATGCGGATGCCCGCAAGTTACGGCCATGTCTTGAAATTAGCAATCTTATTTAGTAATATAGAACAAGAAAGAGAAAGGGGAAATTTTGTGACAAAATCAATGAATTTGCAGGATGTTTTTTTGAACCAGCTTCGCAGAGAGCGGATACCGCTGACCATATATCTCACCAACGGCTTTCAATTGAAGGGTATGATCAAAGGCTTTGATAATTTCGTCATAGTCATCGAAACCGACGGAAAGCAACAGGTTGTCTACAAACATGCAATATCCACGATATCGCCCATGCAGACCGTCAACCTGATCTTCAAGGAGGAAGAAAAACCCAGTTAAGCATTCGACGGAAAAACCGACTATTTTTTATAAATTTCTTCACGGAAAAAACGGGAGGGATGCCTATGCATTTTTCCCGTTTTTTCCATTCTCGGACCTTTTCCAAAATTATCAAACAGTTGCCTTGGGCAATTGTTTGAAAAATCCGGGACAACTTATCAAACAGTTGCCTTGGGCAATTGTTTGAAAAATCGGGACAGCTGAATGACTCAGTAAGCTGGTAAGCTTTGATTCAGCTGTTT
>JAWOIG010000191.1:0-2527 GCA_046484775.1 Clostridia bacterium
TCGCTGGGTCTGCTTACATCCCACAATATGAACAATGGCCTGGAAGACGCAAAGGCTTTCTGCAGGAAATTCTACTCGAAATACCATGGGGCCGGGAACGGCTTGCACAGGACATCGCTGGAAGTGCATTCCGTGTATCTTTATAACGAAAAAACCCTGCGGGATTCGGCTGAATTCGCCGCCGAGACCGGAATGACCGTCAACATACACCTTCATGAGACAAAATCCGAGGTGGAACGCTCCTGTGCGGAATATGGAATGCCGCCTATCGGCATTTGCCTTGAAACAGGTCTTTTCGACGGCCCCGCAGTCGCCGCACACACGGTTTGGATAACGGATGAAGATATGGACATAATCAAGGGAAAGGGAGTAATGCCGGTGCACAACCCTTCAAGCAACATGTATCTGGCCAGCGGGTTCGCCCCAATTCCGGAAATGCTGGCCAAGGGCATCAGGGTGGCGCTCGGAACGGATGGCGCAGCCAGCAACAACGATCAGGACATGTTCGGCGAGATGCACCTTGCCGGGCTGATCCATAAAGGGAGAAGCCTCGACGCCACCGCCGTCAGTGCGGAAAAAGTAATTGAAATGGCCTGCGCAAACGGCGCGAAGGCGATGGGATTCGAAGGAGCCGGGGCGATTCTCGTCGGCAAGAAGGCCGACATCATCCTTGTCGACGCCGAGGGACTGCACAATGTGCCGATGCTCAATCCGGTGAATGCCATGGTTTACAGCACAAAGGGGTCCGACGTTGACACGGTCATTATAAACGGCAGGATAATAATGGAAAGCCGCGAGCTCAGGACGATGGACGAAGAGAAGGTCAGGTACAACCTGAAAAAAAGCGCCGCGGAACTCTTCAATATATGAAAAACGCAAATTCACAAACGGCTTGAACCCGGCCACGCAGCCGTCGGAAGATCATTCCGGCAGGGAATCATCCCAGGCAGGGAATCATCCCAGGCAGGGAATCATCCCAGGGACAGTTCACTGACACATTTTAAAAGAGGGAATCATCCCAGGGACAGTTCACTGACACATTTTATAAGTTCTTTAAAACAGATCCAACATCTTTTCAACGACGGGGAACCGTTCATGAACGATTTCTTGATAATTCTTGGAAATCGGTTGAATCGGTAACCCGGAAGAAATGTCATTCATTGGCGGGTTCCAGGGTTTTGTTCCTGTAATGGAGGTCGGGTCTTTTCATGAAACCCATGCTGTCCCAGAACTTGTTTCCAAGTTCATTGCTGCAAAAGACGGTCAGGGCAACCTTCGTAATGCCAATCTCATCCAGTTTTTTCAGAACATCGTCGACAAGGGACTTTCCTATGCCTTTTTGCCTGAAGTCGGGATGAACATAAGCGTGGTATATGTACGCCCTTCTTCCGTCCTGCCCGCAGAGTATGGCGCCGACTATCCTGTCATTCTCCTCCGCGACAAAATTCGTTTCCGGGTTCCTGGCAAGGAATCTTCTGATTCCATCGGGCGAATCGTCAATGTTTCTCAGACCCACATTGGCGTCGGAAGTCCACAGCCCGTATACCTGGTTATAGTCATTCATGGTCATTGTTCTGGTCTGCATGGTCAGGCACCTTTTGTTTATTCCGGTTAATCAGGGCTTGATGAATAACTTGAAAATGCTCTGCTGAATAATTAAATTCCCTTGTTATTCATTATAGCAAATAAACTTCTTATCTGGATAAGGAAAATAAATATGTTAAAATATGTAAAATTTTCTTGAAATATAATAAAAATGGTATATAATGTCAAATGTCAATGGCTTTGGACATGCCGTCCGGGTTATGGATATATATTCAAGAAAGACTTAAAGGGGTGACATTATATGATTTCCATGAATTACTATGATAAAACAACAATCCGTACAGGCGAGGCGCTGCACAAAATCCTGATGTCGTACACCGATAAAAAACTTTACGAAATCAGGCAGGAATTCGAAATACCAGGCGGCGGAATCCAGGGCAAGGTGAAGCTGGTAAACATGCTCGAGGACGGGATCCGAAGTATTTTCAAAAAGCGCATTTACTACCTCGATTATGAAAGATACTGTATCCTGAGGCATATTTCCGACAACGGGGAAATAAACGAATCCTTCGGCGACAAAGACCTGTATGCATTCATGAATATCGGAATGGTATTTGAATCCACGGAGATGGGGAAGGAAATCATTGTTATTCCAAGCGATCTCATCGATATCTTCAGGGAACATGATGGAAAGGAGCTTGAGGCCAATGCCAGGGAGAACAGTGAACTTTTCGTCCTCATAAACGGCTGCCTCAACTCCTATGGTCTGATTGATTACGCCGGCCTTTTTGAAATCGTTGGCAGTCATTCGGATATTTGCCTTGACGACAATAGGTTCAGAAGAGCGTTGAAGGAGTGTGAGGCTCTCCACGGCATGATTCTGCCTGAGGATGACTTCGTTTTCTCAAGAAGCTTTGACAATCCTTCATACTTTGTGGATGAACAGGCGAAATTCAAGGAATTGGGTTACAAGGAATTTACA
>JAWOIG010000004.1:0-5699 GCA_046484775.1 Clostridia bacterium
ATTTGATTATATCACCTTAACCCGCCGAAATTGCCATGCGGGCATCCTCACTCGTACAAAATTTACAAAAACTTCACATTTATACTTGGTTTACAATGTATAATGTTCCTGCACCCGTGGGTGTACAAACCCAAAGAACCGGAGAAACATGAAAAGATTCATAGCACCGATAATAATATTCCTCATATTCGCCACTCTCATCTACATGGCGTTCAACCGCAACACAATGCCGGCCGACGCCCTGGTGGATACGATGATAGAACTGTGCGATTCAGGCACCCTGATCGCCGAAAAGTATGTAAACGAGCCGCTTGGCATCGAGTTCAACGCCCCATATGTGGAAGGCAGCGAATGGCAGACCATACGCTACCAGAATCAGTTCGCCCGAAGGCCGACGCTTGCGCACAGGGCCGCACAGGCCTGGTTCGTCACGATGCAGCCCGAGGATGGTCCATACCCGTCATTCATACTGATAGCGCGCTATATGGACATCCCCTACTCGAATTTCAGGCGGGAGAGCTCGGAGGAATTCGCGCAGAGGATGCGCGACGACCACGTCCGCGCCATCATCGCCGGAAACAGGGATAACGAGGGCATGTTCACGAAGGAAATCACATACACCAACATCATGCCCGTCGAAGCGGACGGTGAGATAATGTACGAGTACTCATCCGAAAACATCGTCACGGGCGACCACTTCGTCGCATATGCGATAAGGATCGACGATTTCGCATACTGGCTGCAGTTTTACGGCTTCGGCGAACAGGTCGACCCCGCCTTCATCGACGAGGTGATAGGCAGCATCCGTTTCACCGGACATCAGGTTAAAATCAAATACTGAAAATCCAAACAAACTAAAAAGACGCCTGCCAGGGAGTTGCCCCTGGGATTGCCAGGGAGTTGTCCCTGGGATAACTCCCTGCTTTCGAATGAATCAAATCAGTCGTCCATTGATTCGTATGCATCTATGTTCTTGACAGGCTCCGGCTTGCTGTCGCCGTGCTTTACGAAAAGCATGGTCGCGAATGCCATCAGGGCGAACAGCGTTCCATATGGAAACAGCGTCCAGTAACCCACATGCTGCAGCAGCAAGCCCGACAGAATAGGTGTAACAATCTGAGCCGACATTGAAAACGTATAATATATCCCTGTATATTTCCCGACGTCCGCGCTTCTGCTCATTTCAACTACCATCGGATATGAATTGACGTTGATGGACGCCCAACCCACCCCGGCCAGTGCGAAGATGAAGAACAGCATGGTTGAGAAATTCCGAAACAGCGCCGCGGAGCCAAAGGCGATGACAAGCAGGATTATGCCGCCCAGGATGGTTTTCTTGCGGCCGAGCCTGGATGCCAGGATGCCCACGGGTATGAACGCCAGTATGGCAGCCACCTGGGCGACTATCAGCGTGTATGCGAACACACCGCCCTCCAGTCCCCAGTAAACCTGGGCATAACGTGAAAACGCGGTGGTTATTGCATTGTAGCCCATAAACCAAAGGAAGACCGAGGTCAGGATGAAGTAGAAGCTCCTCTTCACATCGGCGGGCATGACCTCTGACGATTTCCGTGCCTTTTCCTCCCGGACCTGATCGTCAAGGTTCTGCACCAGGTCGCGCTCCCGGATTTTAAAGACCAGAACCAGGACCGCAACCAGCATGAACACCGCGACGATGGCATAAACCGTTATGTAGTTCGGGCTTTCTCCTTTCGGGACCAGAATGCCTACTGCCAGCAATGCGAATATGCCTCCGACAGCCCCCATCAGGTTGATGACGGCGTTCGCCTTGGAACGCAGCGGCTTGGGCGTGACGTCGGGCATTAGCGCGACGCTTGCCGAGCGATACGTGCTTGTGGCCAGCAGCGTGATTCCAAGAGCGATGACGAAAAGGGTAAGCGATCGCATGTTGTCGGATATCGGGATGAACATCATGCCCACGACGGTCACGAGAGTCCCCGTGAGTATGAACGGCATCCTCCTTCCCATGCGTGTGCTCGTTTTGTCCGACAGAGCACCGAACAATGGCAGCAGAAGCAGCGCCAGAATGTTGTCCGCGGCCATGACGATGCCGGTTATGCTGTCGCTGACCCCGAATGTATTCTTCAAAATCAGCGGCACTATGCCGTCGTACAGCTGCCAGAAAGAGCCTATGGTCATGAATGCCAGACCAACCAGGAAAGTACGCTTATAGTTCAGTTTCATAGAATGACTCCTTGCGAAAAATATTTAATTGCACTTAAAATTATTTTACCATATAAAATGCGGGGAAACATCCCTGGGATGATTCCCCCGCTTTTCGACAAATTGTCCCAGGGATGATTTTCCGAACTTTCATCTTCTGAAGATTCACTTGTAATTTTATCTATAAAAACATAAGATAGTATCAGAAAGTTTTTAGGAGGAACATTATGAGTATCAATACATTAGTATGCGAAAAAAGAGATTTGGCAATAAAGGCTAAAATAATTAGAAAGAACGGGTTCGTGCCTGCAGTTGTTTACGGGCGTCATATAGATTCATTAAGCATTCAAATTCAACAAGAAGCAGCAATGAAATTCCTGCAAATTCATTCCAGGGGTTCACAAGTGCTTTTGGAAATTGATGGTAAAGAGCAGCTGGCAATTTTAAAAGAATTTCACAGGGACCCATTGAGCCGTAAAATAATACATATCGAATTTCATGCATTAACATCCGGTGAAAAAGTCAATGTAACTTTGCCCATTAAATACATGAATAAAGATTCACTTGAACAAGATACATATCTTCAGGTGCAAATGAATGAAATTGATATTTCAGCATTACCGGAATTCTTAATAGATCATGTAAATATTGATTTATCTAAATACAACTTGGGTGATTCTGTTTTTGTCAAGGATTTGGATGTTTCCAATGATGAAAATATTGAAGTTATTTCCCACCAGGATTCTCTGGTGTGTACAATAACTCATGCCGCTAAATTCGAGGAAGAACTTCCTGATGATGAAGTTGAAACCGATGAAGAAGCCGAATCAACCAAAACAACCGAAGAGTAAATTCGGCATTTTCACTTATGCTCTGATTTTATAACCTTTTCAGGTTATAATCGGTTGTGTTTTGCCATGCTCTCAATATGCTTATATAGACCGTCACGGATTGAGGTTGAAGGAACTTTTACCCCTGCATTTTTCAGTTTTCCGAGATCGTATAGCCTGTGGCACATAAAAGGGCCGGCATCAGGATGTTCCGACAGATACTGATTGACAGGGATTTCTTCAATGACCGCATCTTTGCCAAGATATTCACCGATGATTTCATAATATTTCCTTGATTCGATAATATCAGGTCCCATGGCACAGAATATTTCGTTATATGTCTTTTCATTCCCAATGCAGCTGAGCATTAGTTCAGCAAGGTCAGCCGCAAAGATGGGCTGCTGAAGAAAATAGCCGCCGCCGACCAGAAACAGGGGTTGCCCTTCTTTGATTTTTGAAATCAAAGAAGGATTGCGTGTCTCTTGCGGCAAGCAACCAGGATAGGAGCCCGGACCATAAATATGTGCCGGCCTTAAGACAGTGTAAACCATCTCGCCAAGATTGCCATTAATAAACTCCAGTTCACATAAACGCTTTTTTGCTCCATAGCTGTCATCCATCAGAAAATTCATGTTCTGTTCTGTCTGCGGGAACCACCTTTTCCCGGGGGCATAAACAAAATCAGTTGAAACCCATATCAGATGATCGGTACGATTCTTGAATTCCTCAATATCCTGCCTTGCTTCTTCAGGATCAAAGCAGATACAATCAAAAACCGCATCCCAATGACAATCTGCGTCTGCAATTACCTTTTTAAAAGCAGCTTCATCGTGGCGATCGGCAACCAGGGCAGTCACTCCCTCGGGAACCGGCTTTTGGCCTCTTGTAACAATATATACTTCATGTCCCTGCATGACCGCAATCGAGGCAAGGGTACCGCTTAGGAAACCGCTTCCGCCAATGATCAGTAGTTTATATTTTCTATTCATTTCCCCATATCCTATTCTGAAGTTTGCCAAAAACAACGATTGACTATCTGGAAGTCTCTTCTAATCATATCATGAACGAACAGATTTAGCTCCATTGTCCCCTGGCTTTCATGACAGGGGTGGGGAATTGTCCCAGGTAGGGAATTATCCCAGGGATAATTCCCCACCTCCCTGGGATGATTTGTTGTTTTTCCAATATTCATTTGTTTCCAAAAACCAATAGTGATAGAATTCTATTATAGTTCTCCTTAAAACAAGAACTATGATTTTTACTAAACAAACATATCAACAAACAGAAGAAAATTTGCTTATATATCGTGCATTTGAAAATTAAGACATGAGGTGGTTTGATGGAAGACCGGATGGACCAATCAAGTTATGTGTATGATGCTTTTATAAGCTACAGGCACACCAATCCTGATATCTTGATAGCGGAAAGACTTCATAGACTCCTTGAGACGTACAAAACCCCGCATCATTTGGTGCAACAGGGTATAAGAAGCGGTTTGCCCAGGGTGTTTCGAGACAGGGAAGAGCTTCCTACATCCAGTGATTTGAATTCCGATATCGACAGGGCCCTGCAGCAATCAAGATTTTTGATCGTCATATGTTCTCCCCGCACACCCGAGTCCAAATGGGTCAAAAGCGAAATCGCCAGATTCAAGGAGCTTCACGGCAACGACAGGATACTGGCCATATTGATAGAAGGCGAACCGGGCCAGTCATTTCCACCGGAGATTTTCGGGGTAAGCAAGACTATCGGGGAAAAAGACGGGAACCAATAGGAAGTAAGCAAAGTAACCGAAGCTCTGGCGGCGGATGTCAGGGCTGAAAATAACAATAAATCATTGAAAAAACTGAAAAACGAAAAATTAAGGATCCTGGCTCCGATCCTGGGCTGTAAATACGATGACCTGCGGCAGAGGCACCGGGAACGCAAGATTAAAAGATGGATACTGCTCTCTTCTGTTCTTGCGGTATTCTTTTTCCTGTTTGGCATATTTACCCTTATTCAGCTGAATTTGGTCAGGGAAAGCGAAGCCCGGGCTGTTATCAGTGAACGTATTGCAATAGATAATGAACAAAAAGCTTTGAACAATGAAAGAATTGCAAAGGAAAATGAGCAAAAAGCTTTATCGTCCGAATCAACCGCCCTTTCTGAAATGTCCAAATACCAATTGGCTGGCGGAAACAGGCTGGAGGCCATGAAGCTTGCTCTTGACGCGTTGCCATATGATATGGATAATCCGGAACGGCCTTATGTTTACGACGCAGAGATTGCCTTGTATAATGCGTTCTATAGCCAACCATATCAAGGAAGGATTATTCTAAAAGGGCACAAGGAACAAATTCAGCATCTGGAATTCAGCAATGACGGAAACATGCTTGCAACGGCATCCGAAGATTATACGGTTCTGATATGGAGAACCATCAACGGAACCAGATTGGCAGAGCTTACGGGGCATTCCGGTCCGGTCATTCACTGTTCTTTTAACTCCGATGGCACCAAACTGGCGACTTCATCAACAGACGGCACGGTGAGAATCTGGGATACCGAAACAGGAAAGGAATTGATGGCCATCGGAGATTTCAAGAATCTTCAAAGCAGTGTATTCAGCCCTGATGACAAAAGCGTCATAACATCCAGTAAAATCGGATACCAGTGGTGGGATGCCTCGGAAGGCAAGGAAACATT
>JAWOIG010000206.1:0-5043 GCA_046484775.1 Clostridia bacterium
AGATTCAGCACCGGCGGCAGCCGGATGGACTGAAAACATTCAATCCAAAAAGGTTTTCAGTCTATTTCCCGAATTATTGGCGGGCTGAATCAGGCAAAGCAATGGTCAAAGGCCGGTGAAGGTGCAAGTCCTAATGATATTATTGAACGGAGGGTTGCGCAGATGGAATCAATTTCCGGGCAGAATGGACAGGTGCTTTTCGAATTCGACCTGAATTCGGGATTCATATCAGGAATTGTCCAGCAAAAAAACCCGGATTACCGGAATCTGCTGTTTTGCGATTTACAGCCTTGCTGTTTACCGGGCTTGATTAAAAAAGATTGCAGGATAACAAAGCAAGCCGAACTCTGCCTGGAACTGAAGACTGTCCATGAAACGGATGAACTGAGAATAACTTCTCATTACTCGCTTTTTAAAAGAGGATATGCGGTCTGTTCCTTCTCCATTGAAGCGTTGAAAGCAATTGAATTCGAGGATGATATGCTGATTGGCCTTAGCCTTTCAAGAGATACGGTATTTAAAAATTCATACAATATAAGAAACGATGCAAACGATCTGACATTCAGGCGAAACAGGGCTTTTTCCATTGATTTCTCAACTGACGAAAGACCGGTTTCCAATTGTCTTGATTTCATGTTGGAAAACATCGGAAGCGGCGAAAAGGTGCATCTTGAAACAGACACCGGAATATTCATCGGATGGAGGATTGACCGGGCGAAAATATTTGAAGCAAAGAAGGTCTATAAGAACAGGTGGTGTGTTTCCATATCCGGGGTAGAAGGCATACCCAATCCCGTTAGAGGTCAAAGGATATATCACTGGTATGGAATTTATCCGCGTTATCCATCAGGCGGCATGCTTGTCGAAATGGCTGAATACGGATGCTCGGTTCTTATACTTCATATGCCGGTGTTCCGATATATAGACGGCTCGGTCCCTTATGAAGAAAGCAAGTTCATTGAAACAATCGAAAAGGCGCATTCCCTTGGAATGAAGGTCTTGTTCTACTGCCAGCCTTTTTTGATTTCAAAAGCGTCCGGCAAATACGATGACCTCCGCCACTGTATAAACAGCGAGGGGCATTCGAGATGGAACTCAATGAAGGACACGCAGGTTATTTTCTACAGGCAAAATACGGATTACGATTGCGACGAGCTTTGCCTCAGATGCAGTGAGGCGTATGAATATGTAAAGGGAAGCATACTGGAGTGTCATATGAAATATGGCTTCGACGGATTGTATGTGGATTTCGCATGGCCCGGGCAGGGAATATGCAGCGACAGGTCGCATGGGCATGAACCGGAGCTGTTTAATTTTTACGATTATCATAGGATTATACGGGAACTAAGAAAAGAAATAGGATCGGATTCGCTGATGATCGGACACGGCGGAAGCATCATGACCGGAAGCGATTTCATCGAGGGATTCGACGGATGTCTTACCGGAGAAGGACAGGGAGACCTCAGGCCGGATGTCATCGGAGTACAGAATGGATGCGCTCCAACGCTTTGGACGATGCACAGGCGAAAGGAACGCGCCTTCCGGTCGAAGGAAGCCATGCATGGATTGATACGCGAGGGAATCACGCCTCACATCGGGCTCGGCATAATGGGCAAGTCCATAATGGCGTCCATGGACCCGGCGCATACCCCGCATTTTATAGCCCTATGGCAGATGTGGCGGGCATTTCCCGTGGAAAAGGCAAGGTTCTACAACTATCTGACGGATAAGGCGTTTTGGATTGACAATGAAGAGATTTCCGGATGTATGTACGCAATGCCGGAGGGCGGTATCCTCCTTATAGTATCAAACGGCGGGGGAGCTGCGGCGGAGAAATCATTCGCTGTATCGGTTTCCATACAAATAGACATTGACAGGCTTGGCATACAGGGAAAGCTGAGGTGCTGGAGCCTGAGGGGAAACACTTATGATACTTTCAGAATAGAAGAAGAGAACGAAGTTTCCAATGGACTGCTGCATGTTCCCGAGATCGGCATAGGAGAGTTCATGGGATTCATACTGGCAAGCAACGAACCCCCGGAAGAAATGAAAAAACTTCAGAAGCATCTTGAAGGAAGATTCACAAGAATGGCGAAAATCAATGAGGAAAAAATGAAAAGGCTGATTGAGACCGATGGTATGATACGGGAGTTCAGCAAGAGTGAATACGAAAGCCCGGACGAGGAGGTTTTCATGAAAGACAGGGTGGCCGAATAACAGCAGCTGATCAAAAAGCCCGCTGATGAAGAATGCAAATACATTAAGAATGATGCAGGGAGAAAATGAGATGATAGATAAAAGAAAATGGTTTGGTACGGAAATACAGCTTGAGGTGGAGGGACAGCATAATTCGCTGATATTGCCTCATCCGGAGATTCGCGATGATCTGGGCAGCTCACATCCTGATGCCCAGTGGTTTAAAAACGCAGGGCTGGGGATTTTTCTTCACTGGGGAATTTCAGCAGTCGACGGCAGGATCGACATTTCATGGGGAATGCTGTCTTACGGAGAGTATGTCGGTAAAGAGGAAGGCGACGGGGGCAATCTTACCGAAGAGGACGAAGGTACGGTTTTGTCCACGGATTTCAAGTTAAAGCCTTCAAGATACTTTGCGCTCGCAAAGGACTTCAATGCGGAGAAATATAATCCCGGCGAATGGATGGCAATGGCGAAGAAGGCAGGATTCCGCTATGCGGTTCTTACCGCAAAACATTGCGATGGCTTCATGCTATGGCCAAGCGAATACGGCGGCTATTCAACCAAAATGTATCTTGGGGGCCGTGATTTGGTCAGGGAGTTCGTAGATGCATGCCGAGCCAATGATATCAAGGTTGGAATATATTTCACGCCTACAGACTGGTATCTGAATCGAAACCATATGTCGTTCATGCACTATATGGCGAGGAGGAAAAATCCGGACCTGCCTGAGGTCGATGTGGATTTTGTTCCGATGGATATGCCCCCGGCATCGGAGATGGAACGCCAGAAAAAGCTCCATGGCATAATGCACAGGGGACAGCTGCATGAACTCCTGACGAATTATGGGAAAATCGATGTCCTTTGGTTCGACGGCGGGTCGCCGAAAGGCGAGGTTTATCCCCTTGAGGATATATACAGGCTTCAGCCGGGAGTCGTGGTGACAACCAGGATGCACGGCTATGGGGATTTCAAGAATTGCGAGGTGAAGTTCGCCGACCAGAAACCGGCCGGGTGGTGGGAATACTGCACGATATGGAGCAAAAGGCCGGCATGGGCCTATACGAACGATACTGTTTACAGGCCAACAAATAAAATTATTATCGAGCTGATTAAAACACGCAACTGGGGAGGCAACTATCTGCTGAACATCGGGCCGAAGGCCAGCGGTGAATTCCCGGCGGCGGCTGTCGCCGGATTGGAGGAACTGGCGGACTGGATGAAAAAGAACGGTGAATCTGTTCTGAATACAGAATCTCTGCCAGATGGAGAGAAGTCAAATGTTTATGCAACCGCTGGAAAAGGAACCAGATACCTGTTCATCCTGCCGGATTTTGAAGGAATGGCTTCTTTGTCCGGAATAGGAGAACCCCATTCTGTTGCCATAACAGGAACCGGCCGCCAGGTAAGATATAGCTTTGAGCAAGACGAACTCACCATAGATGTACATGACATAAAAAAAGCGAATGAAATCATAGCGATTAAAATATGTCTTTAGGTAATAACCCCATAGGCAAAACCAGGTGCGGTCTTCTTGAAATCAACCGGTCAATTATTCCGGGGTTGAAATATCGATGAAAATCCCAAGGCAGGAAAACATCCCAGGGATGTTTTCCTGCCCCAGGGATGTTTTCCTGCCTGGAGGGTAAAGTTTCTATTTGTATTCCTTTCCTCCATGGAGCTGTGGATAGCCGCTTGCGAACACATAAACGGGTTCTTCTGAAAATTCCATTTCTATTACCGTTATGCCGGCTGTGGAGTCCGGCGATTTTTCAGGCAGGTTCTTCAGGAGGATTCGATTTTTATTATGCTCGAAATCAATCGCCCGGCCATCCTTCAGGTATCTGACGGACACCGGGGAATTCAGGTATCCGCCGATTGCCATCGAGCCTTCGGACGGCCACACCCAGTTCCAAAGATACACGGTGTTGTCTTTTCGGGAAGCTCCGCATACGCCGTTTCCGCCGAATTTGAAATTCGGCCAGCTGTGGTTACGGCTGAGTTTTCCATAGACGGCTTCCCCGTTTTCAATAAGCCACTCTCCGACGGTTGTCAGGGGAACGACCGCATCGTCGGGAACCGAACCGTCGGGCTTTGGCCCAATGTTCAGAAGAAGATTGCCGCCGCCGTTTGCACATGTATTGAGCATTTTTATGATTTGCTGGGGGCTGAAACTGTAATTTATGGTCTGCGCAGAGTCCATGTAGCCCCAGCTAAGACCATTGAATGTCATGCAGGCCTCCCAGTCCTTATCCGATGCCGTGACATGCTCCTCGGGCGTGGAAAAGTCCTCATCCAGATAACTTCTGTTGTTTATCAGGATATCAGGCTGAAGCGACCTCATGTGCTGGTTCATTTCAAGCGAGTTCCATCCCTCCCAGCTTTCCAACGGTCTGGCCACGTCATACCAGAGTATGTCGATCTTCCCATAGTTGGTCAGCAGTTCCGTATTCAGAGCCTCGATGTATTTGTTGAAGCGGTCCCTTGCGTTTTTGTCAAAGGCGCATTTCCATGCATCGGGGTGGTGCCAGTCCATCAGGGATGAATAAAAGCCGATGCCCAGTCCGAACTCCCTGCATGCATCGACAAACTCCCGGACAATGTCCCTCTTTGGTCCATGGTTCATTGAATTGTATGGATTTGCCTTTGAATCCCAAAGGCTGAAGCCTTCATGATGCCTTGTGGTCATTACCATGTACTTCATTCCGGCCTTCTTTGCCAGAGCCGCCCATTCCCTTGGCGCCCCAGGCTTCGGATTGAATGTTTCGGCATATCTTTCGTACTCATCCAAAGGCACGTTCTCATGCACCTGTGCCCACTCGTGGCGGCCGATCTGGGAATAAAGAC
>JAWOIG010000211.1:0-9126 GCA_046484775.1 Clostridia bacterium
GAACAGATGGCGAAGGGCGGCGGTTTCATAATCGGGCCTTCGCAGGTATTCACCGACGACATGCCTCTTGAGAACATCATGGCATTTTTCGATGCGGTGCATAAATACGGTGCTTATTGACAGATAGACGGGAATGCTGCTCCGCATTTTGGCGGATTATTCTTTGTCGCAGAACAAATATATAGATTGACGGGGGCGGGACATGACGAGACCGATCGGAATCCATCCGGGCAACAAAAAGATATTCGAATACAAAGGCAGGCCCGTGGTTCTGTTTTGCGCGACGGAACATTACGGGGCTGTCATGAACAGGCCTTTCGATTTTGAGGCATACCTTGACTATTGCGGTGCGAACGGCCAGAATTATACGCGTCTTTTCCTGCTGTTCCGCGAACTCCAGACGCCCATGAACCCATATTCAACCTGCAAGCCCGAGTCCACCGATTATATATCCCCTTATGTGCGCACCGGACCCGGTCCGGCTGCGGATGGACTTCAAAAGTACAACCTGGACATCTGGAACGACGAGTATTTCGAGCGTCTGCACAGGTTCATGGCTTGCGCCGAAAAAAACGATGTCGTCGTGGAGGCGACGCTGTTCTCCAATGAATATACGAACGACCTTTTTTCACTGATTCCTTTTCATCCCGGCGCCAATGTGAACAACCTCGGGGACATTGATTTCGCCGAGTGGATGAGCAGGAAAAATGAAAGCATATTCCGTTACCAGAAGAAATTCGTGAGTAAAATTGTGGCGGAACTGAACCGGTACCCCAATCTATTTTATGAGGTATGCAATGAACCCGTGTGCTTCAAGCCCGGATTGGCATCGGCCGGGGATATCAACGCATGGCAGCAGGAGTTGATTGATTATATAAGAGTTCAGGAAAAGGAGCTTCCGAACAAACATATGGTGGCCGTTACGGAATGCTGGACGTTCGATGAAAGCGGGCGGCTTTCGGTAAATACGGACCTGTCCTTTTCATCGCTGGCAGCCGACATAGCGAACGTGCATCCGCTTCCCGACGTCATGTACGGGGGAAAGGCATATGACCTTGGCCTGTTCATGTCCAGGCAGTTGAAACTGGGGCAGCTTCGCGATTACTGCATGGATACATACAAAGAACAAAGGCCTCTCAATATGGATGAGGACAACATAGCCTCAAGGTTCATGGATGAGGAAGCCTGGACGATTCACAGGAAGAGGGCGTGGACAACCATATTCTGCGGAGCCCATTATGATTATATAGATTTTTCCATAATAAACCGGCTTCCAACGGGGACTGCGGAATCCGGGATGTATCTGCACAGGTGGTTCCGGATTTTAAGGGAGTACATCAAGAAGATGGATTTTGTAAACGGCAGGCCCCTGAAGGATATTGTTATGGACCTTCCGTGCGAAGTTCTGGAAAGCGTATTCGGAAACCCGGATGGAGATATATTCATCTATCTTGCCGATAAGAGGGAACTCGCGCAGGAGAGCGCAGGGAATCCGGTGGATGGCTCGCTTGACCTGAACCTCGGTCAAGGCGAATACGCCGTGGAATTTTATTCCCCCGAATCCGGAATGGTAATAGGCGAATCGCACACAAACGGCGGTCATGCCGTCATCGGGCTGCCCCGGTTCAGAGAGGATATCGCGATCCGTCTTTCTAAAATCTGATCGGATTTCAAACTGAAACTCAAGAAACACCCGGGCCGACCAAGGATCCGGGCTTCTACCATATCAAATCAAAGAATCTTCAATTGTAATTGAATTATAAAAACTCCGTTCAAAGGGAATAATAAGATAAAGAAAACTTTGGACGGAGGTCTGGTTCATGACCGGAGAACTATTTTTACCATTGGCTGTATTTGCAGCGGGATTGCTTTCATTCTTTGCCCCGTGCATAGTTCCGCTTCTGCCGGTCTATATAGGTTATCTGTCAAAAGGAGCCGACGGCAAGACAGCCGACGAAACCGGGAATTCCGCTGCAAGGCCTGCATTGATAAATAAAAGGCTTGTTCTGCAGACTTTGGTTTTCGTCATAGGACTTTCAACGGCATTCGTACTTCTTGGTTTTGGCGCAGGTGCGATAGGCAAACTTTTGAACAACAGGATAGTGCTGTATGTCAGCGGAGCAATAGTAATATTGCTCGGACTGCACCAGATAGGTTTGTTCAGGTTCGCCTTTTTGGAAAGAACCAAAAAAGTGGAGGTTGAAAAAAGCAGCAGGGGAGGCGTAATCGGCGCTTACTTACTTGGATTGACATTCAGCCTCGGCTGGACTCCGTGTGTCGGCCCTGTGCTTGCGACCGTCCTGGGGCTTGCATCGGGAAATGGAAGTGCTTTATATGGAGGATTCCTGATGATGATATATTCGGCGGGACTGGCGCTTCCGTTCATACTGATTTCCCTTTTCGCCGGATTTTTCCTGGTGAAGTTCAAAAAACTGAACAGGCATCTTGGCAAGATCCGGATAGTTGGCGGAATACTGATAATAGTAATGGGAATACTGCTCATGACAAACAGCCTCAATGCAATAAGCGGCTGGTTTGTGTAAGCGGTAATTAAGGAGGATTGTAAATGAAAAATAGGATTACGTTATTAATTGTAATATTGACCGCGATGGCAATGGTTCTCGCATCCTGTACAGTCTCAAAAACACAGGGAACGGATGAGGCCGCACCCGCAGCGATGGAAACCCCGTCGGACAATGAGGCTTTGGATCCGGAAAATCCGGTGCCACTTGCCGCTGATATGAAGACGAAGAACCCGGAGGACATCTTCAGGTTCGAAACAACGGCGCTCCACGACCCGTATGCAAAGACCATAAATCCCACGGGAATGCTTCTCAACATCGGATGCGAAGACTGCCAGGACATATTCTACGCATCCAGATCGCTGACGGTGGAGGAAGCCATTGAGAAGGTGAAGACGGATTTCGGAATCACCGAAATGGTAACCGATGAGAATTTCGTAAGGTTCGACCTGCATATAGACCTTGTGAGGCAACTCGAGATTGAACTCGACCTCATAGCGGCAAAGAAACTTTCAGTCCCCGACGAATACGTCAACATCCGGATAATATCGATCAAGCCGTAACAAAAAATTGCCGGCATGTCCAAAAAGCGCATCCGGTATGCAAAATGGATTGCGGCAGGGTATTTTAAACAAGGATTATCCGCATTCGGACTGAAGTTCGAATAACATAATCAAATCAAAGATTGTCCCAAAAGAATTTGATTTTGTCTGAAAAGGTAAAGGGGCATAATAAAATATAACCTTTATAGAAGGAGTTTTGTATATGAAAAACAAAAAAGCGGTAATATTGATAGCTTTTGCATTGTCGGCATTGTTCATGTTCACAGCCTGTACGACGGCAGCGGTTCCCGTGGCTCAGCCGACAGCTGAAAACAGCGGGGCTTCTCCGACCGGAACACAGGAAGCTGATCCATCTTCATTTTCCGGCGATGCATATAACTTCACGCTGACGGACACGGATGGAAATGTTCACAAGCTCGAGGATTACCTCGGGAAAAAGGTATACCTCAAGTTCTGGGCGACATGGTGCCCATCGTGTCTGGAGGGCCTGGCCGAGCTTGATATGCTTCCGGCGCTTGCCGAGGAAAACGATATAGTGGTTCTTACGATTGTAGCACCGGGATACAGCGGGGAAAAATCGTCTGAAAAGTTCGTGGAGTGGTTCAATGGCAGGGAACTTGGGTTTACGGTTCTGCTTGATGAAGGCGGGAATTCATTTTATGAGTATGGAATAAGGGCTGTGCCTTCTTCATATTTCATTGATACAAGGGGAAACCTTGTGGAAACCAAGCTTGGACACGTGCCCAACGAACAAATAATAGAAATATTCAACGGAGTAAGGTAATGGTATGCCATTGAACTGGCTAGGGAGGCTGATTATGAAAAAATATGGAAATGGAATTCTGCTCGCAACGCTGGTAATGTCTTTTGCGCTTGTGCTTGTTTCATGCGGCGGCGCGGTAACAGGTATCATAAAGCCTCAGGAAACACAACCCGGGACCACAGCTGTTCCTTCAAAGGAACCGGCAAAACCGGTATCCCCTTTCCCGGATAATCCAAACACCGGAATTGCATTTGACGAAAGCAGGCTCAAGGAGATCTGGCTGGCCGGCGGCTGCTTCTGGGGACTGGAGGCCTACATGGACAGGGTGCCCGGCGTTGCAGACGTTGTATCGGGATATGCCAATGGAACGACGGAGAACCCTTCTTATGAAGATGTTATATATAAGGGTACGGGGCATGCCGAGACAGTATGGGTCAAATATGATCCGGGCATGATAAGCCTTGATGAACTTCTCAACTATTTCTTCAGGGTGATCAACCCTACCATACTGAACCAACAGGGTGCGGATGTAGGTTCTCAGTACAGGACGGGAATATACTATACGGATTCCGAGTCCGAGCTTCCGGTAATTCTGAAAGCCGTTGAAAAGGAACAGAAGGATCACAGGGCCGCCATAGTGACGGAAGTACTCCCTCTCGTTCATTTTTATCCCGCCGAGGAATACCACCAGGATTATCTTGATAAAAACCCAACCGGGTACTGCCATATAAATTTCGATAAGCTTTTTGACGAGGAATCCATCGAGGTGGATCCGGATAAATACTTCAAGCCGGATGCTATCGTAATAAGGGCGATGCTGACCGACGAACAATACAATGTGACTCAGATGGATGATACGGAATTTGCTTTCTCGAGTGAAATGCATGAAAAGTTTGAACCCGGGATATATGTCGACATAGTGACCGGCGAGCCCTTGTTCAGCTCCAGGGATAAATACGATTCGGGCTGCGGTTGGCCGAGCTTTACGAAACCGATTGACATCGAATCCATAATATTCCTTCAGGACTACAGCTACGACATGGTCAGGACCGAGGTCAGGAGCAGGGTCGGAAACTCGCATCTGGGACATGTGTTCACTGACGGACCAAAGGACAGGGGAGGTCTCAGATACTGCATAAACAGCGTATCGCTCAGGTTCATCCCTCTTGAGGACATGGTTGAGGAAGGGTACGGATTTTTCCTTCCGGTTGTGCAAGAGCATTGAAACGGTGTAGAATTAAAGCAACGACAGGGTGGGGAAGACTATTATGTACAAATTGCTCGTGGTTGATGATGAGCCCCTAATCCGCAAGGGAATCATAAGTTTGATAGATTACAGGGAACTTGCCGTCGATGGTGTTTTTGAAGCCGCCGACGGCATTTCTGCGCTTAAGATTGCAGGGGATGTGAAACCTGATATAGTTTTGGCGGACATCAATATGCCGGGTATGGACGGCCTGGAATTCGCGTCAAGGGTCAGGGAGATTAATCCCTCGGTCAGGATAGCAATCATAACCGGGTATGACTATTTCGATTACGCGGTTGCAGCCATTAAGGCGGGGGTGGATGATTTTGTCCTTAAGCCTGTTTCAAAAGCCGATATAACCGCAATTCTAAGCAAGCTCATATATGAACTGGACCGGGAAAGAAGCACGAAGGAGGCGGTCGACTCAATCGAAAAGTTGGCTGATATAGGAGGTGACCGGGGGAATGAATCCGGCTACAGGCGGCAGATTGCCAAGGTCATGGATGACAAGTACAGGGATTCTGAATTTTCGCTCAGGAAACTTGCGGCGGAGGTATCTCTGAGCCCCGGATATCTGAGCACTCTGTTCAAGGATATATTCGGGATAACTTTCCATGACTATCTTACCTCCCTTCGCCTTGAAAGGGCGAAGATACTCCTTCTTTCCTCGGACTTAAAGAATTACGAAGTCGCGGCCCAGGTGGGGTTTGAGGATCCCAACTATTTCAGCACAGCCTTCAAGAGAAGGTTTGGAAAACCTCCGGGCGAATACCGGGGCTCGGCGGGCGGCGGAAAATGAAAAAAAGAAATTCGCTTGGCATAGGTTCCCAGATATTCATATATTTTCTGCTTTCGACAGGATTGATATTCATTGCGAGCGGAATTCTTCTTTACTTCAATTTTACAGGCCTGGTGGAAAGCGAAATTCTCAAGGCCACCAGGATGGGCATAGACAGCAGCGGCAAGCAGCTTGAGTTATACATAGGACAGGTCAAGGACATATCTTCAATACTTGCAGGCGACGCCAACATATGCAGCTATTTTGAACACAGCCACGACGGGCATGTTGCCGATGAGAACGACAGGAGCGAGATCGAGGGGCTCATTTCCAATATAATGGCAGCCAATGAAGAGCTGGTGACCATCGTAATGGTGGGGTATGACGGAAAGCTTTTATCAAACGAGCCGGACCTTGGCATGGAGGTTTCAAAAGACATGATGGAGCAGCAATGGTACAAGGACGCCATTGCAAACAGCATGCCTGTGCTGACTTCGGCGAGGATGCAGGAATTCACTATGGACAAGGACGACTGGGTTCTGTCGCTCAGCAGGGAAATCGTCGGGGAATGCGAGGAAAACATAGGCGTACTCCTAATAGATTTCAAGTATGATGTCATTGAAGACATACTGAACGAACTGGATCTTGGTTCAAAGGGCTACCCCTTCATTTTGAACGGAAAGAATGAAGTGGTATACCATTTCGACGATACTTATTTCAGCGATGAAGAAAAAAGGACGGATCTTATCGAGCTTGCCAACATGGGCAACGACTCAATGGAAGCCGACAGGCTCATCCACAGCTATCAGATAAAGGGAACGGACTGGATGCTCGTGGGCGTGGCATCGATGGATGCAGTCAGGATGATGCGCCAGGACATGATTGTTGTCCTTTGGATTCTCGGATCCGCGGTGTTCATGATTGCACTGGGAAGCGGGGTCATATTCTCAAGAAGGGTTTCCTATCCGCTGCGAAAGCTTGAAAAGGCGATGGAGGAAGTGGAGTCGGGTAAGCTGGAACAGACGGTCGATATCAGGGGAAGCCTGGAGGCCGAAAGTATCGCGGGACACTACGTCTCCATGATGAAAAGAATAAGAAAACTGCTCGAGGAGATTCAGCAGAAGGAAAGATATCTGAGGACAAGCGAACTCAATACGCTGCAGAGCCAGATAAATCCGCACTTTCTGTATAACACGCTTGATACCATTCTGTGGGCGGCTGAATTCAGGGACAGCGACAAGGTTATTTCGCTGACCAAAGCACTGGCCAGATTCTTCAGGCTTTCACTCGGGGGGGGCGGCGAGCTTACCTCGGTTGCGGACGAGCTTGACCATGCGGAGCAATATCTTTTCATTCAGAAACAAAGGTACGGGGATAAACTCAATTATTCATTTGAATCCGATGATGGAATCGGCGACATAAAAATCCCAAGGCTGATACTTCAGCCGATAGTGGAAAATGCCATATATCACGGCATACGAAATCTGGATGACGGCGGCATGATTTCAATCAGCGTCCGTAGGCAGGAAGACGGCTTGCTTTTCACCATAAGGGACAATGGGCCCGGTTATGATTTGCACTTGGCCGGACCCGGCGTCGGGCAGGCCAATGTGGATAAAAGGATAAAACTTTATTATGGCGAAGGATATGGTCTGGAAATAGACAGCGCTCCCGGAAAAGGAACGGCTGTATATATAAAGACAGGTCTTGAGGTTGCCGACTGATTCTCCGGCTACTCGTTTTTTCTGCGGAATGCGTCGTCCAGCATCGCATGGAGCCTTCTCATTCTTTTCGCATCGAATTTCAGCACTCTGCGGTCATATGTGTATATACCGTTGGTTTCTATCTCGACATCGGACAGCTGGGTATATATCGTTCCGCACAGTCCGTATTCGATCAATGGCAGGACCTGACCTGTCAGCAGTTCCTCATAGGCATCCATGAGCATGCCGGTCGTGGGGAAATATTTGTATCCCGAGCTGTCGTCGTCCCTCCAAAGGTTGTCCGCGAGTATGCAGTTGTAGCCTCCGTATTCGCTTATCAGATATGCCCTTTTGTCGCATCCCGGCGGACGTTTCAGCTTCTTGATATATGTATGTTTGCTCAGGAAATCGCCGCAGCCCTGGTCGATCCATCCGGAAACATGATCGACCGCCCTTGAGGAATCCAAGGCCCGGACCTTTCCATAGATTCTTTTTGAGTCGTACTGGCCCCAGGCTTCGTTGAAAGGACACCAGATTATTATGGCGGGGGAGTTGTGCAGGTGCGAGAGCATGCCTTCGAGTTCATCCTCATAGCTTTTACGGGAAGACGGGTCCGATCTCCATGCAAGGGAATAAGTCCTGGCATTGTTGTCCTTGACAAGATGGCCGGGGAGCCTCGACATCTTTACCCGCCGTTTGGTGTTCATATCCCTTCCCCCGGAAACCATGTCCTGTATCACAAGTATTCCAAGCCTGTCGGCGTGGTAATACCAGCGGCGCGGCTCGATCTTGATATGTTTTCGTATTGCATTGAAGCCAAGCTCCTTCATGCTGCGTATGTCGAATTTCATTGCTTCGTCGCAGGGGGGCGTCAAACCGCTTTCGGGCCAGTATCCCTGGTCGAGGGGACCGTTCAGGAATACAGGCGACCCGTTCAACAGCAGCATTTTTCTACCGGAGCTTCCCCTTGCAATTGAAACCGAACGCATTCCGAAGTACGAGGTTACGGAGTCGATTGTATCCGGGCCGGACATCAGTTCGATTTCCAGACCGTAAAGGAAAGGTTCCGCGGGGCTCCATAATCTGGGTGATGGAAGGAGTATGAAGAATGGCTCGTTCGATTTAAATGAACCGCAGGCCACGGGAAGCTCTCCGTCATTAATTCGCGCGCGTACGTTCAGGCCTGATGCCGATGACACTTCAATAAGTACCCTCTCTTCTTCCGGAAGCGGGGTTATCCGGAGACCCTCTATATAATCCGACGGAACGGTTTCCATCCATACCGTCTGCCAAATTCCGCTTGTAGGCGTGTACCATATGCTTGATGGATGAAGGCGCTGCTTTCCGCGCTGCTGCCAGTGCGAGTCGGACGGATCCGTTACGGAAACAACCAGCACGTTGCCGTCAGGCTTTACAAGGTCCGTTATATCGATTGAAAACGGAAGGTATCCGCCTTCATGCGAGCCGCCTTTCATCCCGTTTATAAAAATTTCACATTTCCAGTCGACGGCTTCGAAATTTAGAAGAATGCGATCACCGGGCCCGGTTTCA
>JAWOIG010000222.1:0-9847 GCA_046484775.1 Clostridia bacterium
CGAAATTGGCGGTGATGAAAGCGGACGCTCCCAATAATGCGGCAATGAACATAACACCAAGTACTATCCTCCATTTTTTTGTTCTTGGTATAAGGTGCGCAGCCATTAATATTAAGAAAACAAGTCCCCCGATTACAAGTCCCGCCATGGCATTGCTTGATTTGCTGGCAATACCAAGGAAAAAGTCAAGCACAAGGACAACGGCCGCATATATCTTCCAGCCTCTTTCCTTGATTGCCAGCATCAACCCCGCGACAACCGGAATTGTCAGAGCTGCAAATTGTCCGACATTGTTTGGATTATATAATGTCGAATATGCCATGTTGCCAAAGGTTGCCTTGATGTCCGCAGTCTCCGGTATTCCTATCAGCTTCTTGAACGGGGTCAAAAGGAATGGATCAAGCTTAAGATACTGCAATATGCCGATGACGGAAACTATCGTTGTCGTCACCAGAAAAGCATACATTATATATTTTATATCAGTTTCATTCCGTATAACCTCGATTGCGCAAGCCATGAGCAAAAGATATGACAAAAGGATGAGCGCTCCCTCATACCTTTCATAAGTGCCGAATATCGCAGCCTTCGGGTATATAGCAAAAATTGTTGATATCAGAATGAAAACCGCATACACAGCCGAGGGAATATAGTATTTAAGCCTTTCTTTCCTAAGCTCCATCCTATCCCTTTTAGTAAAAAGAAAATAAAACAAAACAGACATTACCGTAACAATATATATCGCAATTGATTTATAGAATGAAAATATGTCGTTATACGATTCGGATTGCAAATAAGTTGGTTTTGTAATTACATCGTCATAAAATATGGTCTGGAAATACATTATCAGCGGAACGAACATAAGAAGAATAAGCGGCAGGATCTTCTTGTTGAATTTTTCTTTTTTGATATTATCGGTTTTCATATGTACCCCCGGATTTTTTTTAATTATATATTATATTTTGATAATAAAAAAGATGCTTACCGCTTAATTTCATATTGAGCTTTCTGATTATTGGAGCATATCGTTGATTCTTTCGGCAATCAATTCGCCTTTCAATCCGGCTCCTTCGATGATATCCAAAAAGGACCCATCCATTCCCGTATGTTCTGAGATAGTCATTCCAATGAATTTGAAAATCGGCTCGTATTTATACAATTCGAAAGCAATCCTTTGGGAGCAACTGCCGTTTTCAATTACATCCTCAAGACAGACAATGAGTCTTTTCCCCTCGGAAAACCTTCTTATACCCTTGATGTCAAGTGGTTTCAGACAAACAAGATCGGCAACCCCGCACTTAAGTCCATATGCTTCAAGAATTCCGGAGGCATCCAG
Source organism: Clostridia bacterium (assembly GCA_046484775.1). Taxonomy (GTDB): domain Bacteria; phylum Bacillota; class Clostridia; order DUPQ01; family DUPQ01; genus JAFGQE01. The sequence continues at coordinate 1,334 of JAWOIG010000222.1, forward strand.
TGCTTCCTCCAGCATTCGTCCATATGAAAATATAATGCAGTCCTCGCCTTCCTTAAGCAATTCAACCTCATCCGGCCTGAAATCTATATCCGAATCGGATATCATTGATGAGCTTTTCGGATATCTTATCACAACAGGGCAATTCAGGTTATTAATGGCGTTGTCGAGATGCTTCCCAAGCCTTTCATAGCTTGACGGTGCATATATCCTGATATTCGGCATTGCTGACAGATAAGACAGATCGTATATCCCCTGGTGCGTTTCCCCGTCGCCGCTGACAATTCCAGCCCTGTCAAAAGTAAATACAACATGAAGATTCATCAGGCATATATCATGAAGAATCTGGTCATAGGCTCTCTGCATGAACGTCGAATAACCGGCGACAACCGGCTTAAGGCCTCCGCAGGAAAGTCCGGCTGCCAAGGTTACGGCATGTTGCTCGGCAATGCCTACATCATAAATCCTGTCCGGGAATTTCCCGGCAAAGGAAATTAACCCGCATCCTAGTGTTACGGCAGGACATACTACAACTATATCCCTGTCGTGTTCAGCCATCGCCGTCAGCCTGTTCCCCATTTCACATGAAAACGAAGGTTCTTCAGTGTCGCAAATTCCATTGGTCGAGTCAAATTTTTGAACGCCATGGTAATTCTGAGGGTCTTTCTCAGCTCTCTCGTATCCCTTGCCTTTAATCGTAATTACATGCAGCAGAACCGGGCCCGGAATCTTCTTTGCATCCTTTAAAAGAATCTCCAGTTTTTTTACATCGTGCCCGTCAACGGGTCCGAGGTACTGAAAACCCATTTCCTCAAACAGCATACCCTGCGAAAACAGATACTTGACCGCTGACTTTGCCTTATGGATTTTATTTGACAGAAATTCCCCGATCAATGGGAAATTTTCTATTCTTCGTTTCAGCGATACATTGGCGCCGGAATATATTCTGGCCGATCTCAGCCTTGAAAAATATTGTGAAAAACCCCCGACATTTTTTGTAATTGACATTTCATTGTCATTCAGCACAACTATTATCTTATCCCCCGATGACCCGGCATCGTTCAATGCCTCGAATGCCATCCCTCCCGAAAGAGCGCCATCACCTATGACCGCAATTATGTTTTCCTTGATTCCCTTTAGTTTCGTCGCTCTAGCAAAGCCAAGCGCGGCTGAAATTGAAGTGCTGCTGTGACCGGTGTTGAAAAAATCATATTTGCTTTCGCTTCTTTTCGGAAATCCTGAAAGCCCGTTCTTTTTTCTGATTGTCGGAAACATTTCCTTTCTTCCGGTCAGTATTTTATAAGCATAACATTGGTGTCCGACATCCCATATTATCTTATCGTTATCAAAATCAAAAACCCTCATAAGAGCAATTGTTAATTCGACTGAGCCAAGGTTGGATGCAAGATGTCCGCCGTTATTTGACACATGCTCAATAAGAAGACTTCGGATTTCATTCCCAAGCATATCGATTTCATCCCATCCGAGCTTCTTTATATCTTCCGGAATGTTTATCCCGTCAAGCAGGTTATTTTCATGTTGTTTCATTGCTTTTTCTCTTGCCCAGCACAAATCTGAGGATTACGCCCGTTTTATAGACCACGTCGTTGCCTTTTCTTATCGCAACCGTTTTTCCGATGGCTTTTCCGCCCACGGTAAGCGCCGCTACCGCTCCGCTTACAATGAGACCCGGCCATGACCTTGGATTGCTTTCTATATTTCCAATGATTGAAATAATAATCAATGTGCTCGCAGATCCGCTTATTACACCGCAGATGTCGCCGATCACATCGTTGCACACGCTGGAAACCTTGTCTGCGTTCCTTACAAGCCAGATTGCATGCTTTGCTCCGTACATTTTCTTTGCCGCCATTGAATGAAATACCGCGACGTTTGCTCCCGCCACCGAAATGCCTATGATATCAAACAAAATACCTACAAGAACAATTATTAGGACAATGGATACGGCCAGATATACGCTGGCTCCGTCCAAAGCGCTTGATGACGCTAAAAGCAGGCTTCCCGACAAGAAGAAAGAAGCCACGGTAACGCCGATTATCCATCCGGCTTTACGCGGTTTCCTTGCGAAACCATTCTTTTTTTTGGGGGTTGGCCTGGATTGGTCTTCCAAGTGGCTCCTCTCATTGCCTAACGCTCAGTAAAAGAAATAACTTTTGATAAAAATAATATAGAGTGGCAATCCCGTGAGTAAATTTTGCGGCTTAAGGTCAGGCTGGCTTTCCCCTGCGTTTACCGTCCGTCGCCGGAACGGCGGTTTCCCATTATAACCGCAGCCGCCATGTTGCCATTGGCGGTGCCTGATTGCCACTTAGTCCACACTGCAATGCTCCCGGCATTTCCTTTTGGAACAGTCTAGGAGATTTCCTCGGGGCCTTATCGATACCTATCCTCTTTTGCAGAAATTGATTTCATCAAGCAATAATCAACTGTGCGTTGGCCTTTGCACGCCGATCTGTCCTGAATCCGCCAAGTCCGCTCAAGGCAAGCTACACTGAACCGAATTGCTCCGGAACAGGGTTTCTTCCCGCAAGCCTGTATTTACCATCTGGTGCCACATTAACATTACGGGAATCTCCACGGCAAAGGGGTCGTTCCCTGCATGCCATTGCAGGGCGCCCCAAAGCCTTAACTCCCCGGACCAACCCGAAACTGGGCGTATCAGGCCAACCCAAGGAACTTCATCGATATGCTCTTTAACGGATTTTTAAGCCCGTCCTCAGCATCGACAGTACCTACTAGAATACTGCGCCACTCTATAAATTTTTCAAATATCATGCATCATTCCCGATGCGCAAGTAATTATACCACAACGCGGTCGGTTCATCCAATAAATCTGATTGCATCGATAAACCTCAGATCAATATTCTCTCTTTCATGTACATTGAGGTATGTGTTATCATTACCGCATGTTAGATGATATTAACCTCGACATTGCCTCTGCCAAGCTTTCTGAAGGCTCATACAGCTGTGTTATCGTCAGCCTTGGCCAGGTTGTCATGTCATCCGAAAAACGCGGTGTGGCTCCTTTGGTGGATTATATAATGAATTTCATGTCTGATTCGGCTTCCAGCCTGGCCGATAAAGTCATTGGCAAAGCCGCTGCCCTTCTTTGCATCAAGGCAGGTTTCAGAAGTGTTTTCGCAAGGATAATCAGCACGCCTGCCAGAAAAATTTTCGAATCATATGGAATTGAGTATATTTATCTTGAAGAAGTCCCTTTTATCAGCAACCGCGCCGGCACCGGACTATGTCCGATGGAACATCTGTCCAACGGAGTTGAGACCCCAGATGAAATGTACGAAAAAGTCGTAGCATGGCTAAAATCCGAAAAGCTTCTTTAACGAATCCGAATATGGCGGATATGCAATGCCTTCCTCCGTTATTATCGCCGTTATATTACGGGCCGGAGTTACATCAAACGCCGGATTCCTTGCCTTTGCCCCTTCGGGTGCAATTCTGATTCCTTTGCATTCAAGGACTTCGTCGCCGCATCGTTCTTCTATGCATATATCTTTTCCCGAATCAATTCTCATATCTATCGTAGACAATGGGCCGGCAATATAAAATGGAATATTATAAAACCCCGCACAAATCGAGAGCCCCAGGGTCCCGATTTTGTTCGCCGCGTCCCCGTTGGATGCCACGCGGTCGCATCCGGTGATAACGGCGTCTATTTCCCCTCTGTCCATCAGATGAGCTGCGGCGCCGTCGCTTATTATCGTTACATCAATATCATTCTCCATCAGCTCATATGCGGTAAGCCTCGAACCTTGCAGCCATGGTCTGGTTTCATCCACAAACACCTTGAAATCAATGCCCTTCTCCTTACCGACATAAAAAACCGATGTTGCCGTCCCGTAGTCGGATGTCGCAAGTATTCCGGCATTGCAATGCGTCAGGATATTCTTTTTATCCCGCAGTATTTCAAGTGCGTTGATACCTATCCTTCGGTTATTTTCAATGTCATCCCGATGAATCTTCACCGCTTCATTCAATAAATCCCACTTGAATAAAAGCGGATCTGCTTTTTTGATATATGAAGCCCTGTCTATCATCAGGTCCACCGCCCATTCAAGGTTTACTGCGGTAGGACGAGCCTTTTTCAATACATCTCCGTCCACCTTCATTCTTTTGATTATATCCGTGCAATCAACACTTTTGCACTCCATGGCCGACAGCACCATGCCATATGCGGCGGTTATTCCAATTGCAGGCGCTCCTCTGACCACCATGTTCTTTATCGCTTCGGAAACTTCAGATACCTTTTCCAATTCAAGATATTCCTTGCTATATGGCAATTTCCGCTGGTCAAGCAGTAAAAGTCTGCCATTTTCAAAAACTATTGGTATTATTTTCCCCATATGCCCCCCCCTAAAGATATTCAGGAATTATTCCCTCGTCATCAAAAATTAATTCAACACTTTCATTGTATATCCGCCTTGCATCCTGTTCCGTTAAAACCCTTCCATCCGCGTATACCGGATTGACGAGAATAAGCCCGGGAATCCTGTTTGCAATTTCATGAATCTCAAACTTTCCCGGTGCATCGAATATCACCGATGTCGGACAGTATTCGTTAGGAACATGCTCGGCCATTGATTCAAAGCTCACGGGAAGATTCTCAAGGACCACCTTATCGCACTTTCCGAAAATATATGATGCAAGAAGAACGGGGAGCGCAGAGATGCCCCTTCCCGATGCCGTGATCTTTTTGAATTTCCCTGATTTTTCCGTGTTGTTCAAAATGGCGAGGAAATCCCTTGTCCTTATCGCGGTTATGCTGGTTCCCAGTGCAATCGCCAGATAACTGCAAAGCCTGTCGGCCCTTCCCCAGTTTGAAAGGTCATATGATTCAGGGCCAATGCTCAGTTCTCCTGTCCCCGAAATATCAACGCTTATAATTGAAGCTTCGCCTTTTACCGGCGTCCTGCTCAGGAAAGCTGCTTTTTTTGTTAGAAATCCGTCATTTTCCATTTTGCTCCATTTATTTTCATCATCTGCATAAATTACTACGTTCTTTGAAGATGACGGGTGCCTGTCAAGGGTAAGCGCCGGAATCTCAGTGTATTCATCAATGACGTATACTTTTCTGCCGAATGAATGTGCCCATCGGATTTCATAACTGCCGGCTTCTCTTTCGTCAATAGGCTCAACAAGCCTGTCAATCCCAAGGAATCCGGCCATTTTTTCAGGTCGCATATCGACCCCGGAGGAAGTGTTTCTGAATCTTTTCAGGTTGGCTGTGTACATGGATGCCGTATCTTCCGGATGACACAGAACCATGCTTTCCTCCGGATATTCTATATCATCATATGTGTATTTGTAGGTACCCGGTTCAATGTCGGTCTTTTTTAGATGTCTGTCGAAAAAATAAAGTATTTGATTTACCATGGCAGGTGTAAATTCATGGCCTGCGCCTTCATCGCAGTAATATTCAATTTCACCCGAATCAAAAAGCCTGTATATCCCCTTTGCTTTTTCAACGGTAGCACGTGCCAGCCCTGACTCAAAGACCTCGTCCTTTGCCCCCGAAATAATTAGGCACGGCTTCGGTGCATTCAGGGATATCATGCTCCGGTAGTCTATGCCTCCGGAAAGATGCCCATGGCCTATTCCTTCCGGGCAAAATGTATATCTGTCAACGAAGAGGCTTTCACTTTGGTCCGATATGCAGCAAACCGGAGCGATGCACGAAACCCTTTGATCGAGAAGCGGCGTATGCAGACTTGTGGTTCCCCCGCCGGAAATTCCGGCCATCCCGAACCCTCGGCCTGTTTCAACATCATCCCTTGTCTCAAGAAAATCCATGCATCTTATTGCATCCATTACAAAAAACGCCTGGGACCAGAATCCGGACAGATATCCCCTGACCCCGTCCTCGAAATGATCGTTTCCCTTGCTATGCTCGCCCTGCATCCCCGGAGGATCAAAGGAAACAACGATATAACCGCTCATTGCCAAAAGCTGTGCCGAGCCTGTGTAGTTTTTGAATTTTTTCGAGCTGTGGCCCGTCGGGCAAACTATTCCCGGATATTTGCCTTTCTCAAGAGGAAGGTACACCGTTGCGTTTACGAACCATCCCGGGAATGATTCGAATAGATAATTTTCGATCCTGAATCGTTTGAGTTCATGTTCGGACACCTTGACCGGCTTAATTTTCGGTCTTTTTTCAAACATTTCCGCAGGATATGAGGCCAGATATGTGTCAAGTAGTTCCTTTTTTACCTTTTCCCACTGCGACTTTGTTTTAATGGAATCCAGCCTATTATCAGAATGATCAATGGATTCAATTCCCTTATGCATCAGAAAATTAAATAGATTCTCGTGCGAATCATTTTTCAGAATATACATGCAATTATCTCCTACAATTTTTTAAGCCAATCGGCCCCGCTGGCATCTGACGGCATCCTCCAGTCGCCCCTTGGAGAAAGGCTGACGCTTCCCACCTTCGGACCGTCCGGAATGCATGATCTCTTGTATTGCTGTGAAAAGAATCTCTTGATGAATATTCTCAGCCATTCCAATATTTCGTTCGATTCATATTTACCGGCGAATGCGATTTCCGCCAGATATTTAATTTTTTCCGGTCCGAACCCGCATCTGACGAAATTGTAAAGGAAAAAGTCATGCAGCTCATACGGCCCGATTATGTCTTCCGTAACCTGTACAATCACGCCATTCTCGGCAGGAAGAAGTTCGGGAGAAACCGGTGTATCCATAATATCGTGAAGCAAGCCTACAATTTCATCGTTCTTTTCATTATCAGCCGCAAATCCTATCAAATACCTGACCAATGTTTTTGGAACCGAGCAATTAACACCATACATGGACATATGGTCGCCATTGTATGTGGCCCAGCCAAGCGCAAGTTCGCTCATGTCGCCTGTTCCGACCACCAGCCCGTTTTCCTTGCCCGCTATGTCCATCAGTATCCTTGTACGTTCCCTTGCCTGCACGTTTTCATAAGTCAGGTCATGAATCGCTTCGTCATGCCCTATGCGTTTGAAATGGCTTATGCATGATTCCGTAATGTCTATTTCCCTGAACTCCGCCCCCATCAGCTTAATTAATTTCACGGCATTACCATATGTCCTGCCTGATGTACCGAACCCGGGCATTGTAACGGCTATTATGCTTTTCGAATCCAGATGCAGCTTTTCACAAGCCATTGATGCCACTATAAGTGCAAGAGTCGAATCAAGCCCGCCTGAAATTCCGATGACCGCTTTTCCGATGCCGGTATGCCTCATCCTTTTTGCAAGACCCGTTGATTGAATCCCCAGTATTTCCCTGCATCGTTGCTTTCTTTTACTTTCGTCCCCGGGAACAAACGGATGCGGATCGACATAACGGTTCAATGCGACGATATCTATATTATTCAGCAGATAACTTATACGTCGGTACGAATCGAATTTTCCCATGTCTGTAAATACATTGTTTTTCCTTCTGTCGTGGCCAAGCATACCGGTGTCTATTTCAGTAATCAAGGAATGTCCGTCGAAATCAAAACGTTCGCTCTCTGCAAGAATCCTGCCGTTTTCGGCTGCAAGGCAATGTCCTCCGAAGACAAGGTCAGTGGTGGATTCCCCGCTTGATGCAGATGCGTATATGTAGCCGCATATGCACCTGGCCGACTGCTGCTCGATAAGTTTCTTTCTATATTCATATTTGCCAACGAGATCATTGCTGGCTGATAAATTGAATATCATATGCGCTCCACCCTGGCTGTAGCCGCAGCTCGGAGGAGAGACCGCCCAAAGATCCTCGCAGATCTCAACTGCGAAAGAGCACTCGTCATTGCCATCGGCTTCGAATATCAGATCATCCCCAAACGGAACCCTTGCACCTGCAAGCGTTATTTCCGTACTGATTCCCTTGCCCGAAGCAAACCACCTTTTTTCATAAAATTCAGAGTAATTCGGAAGAAATGATTTTGGCACCGCCCCCAGCACCCGCCCGGCCTGTATAACAACCCCGCAATTGAAAATCCTGCCGTTATGAAGGACAGGCATTCCGACACATGCCGCTATGCTTGTGTACTTTGTTCTTTTCAGTATGTTTTCAAGCTCTTTTTCCGCACTTTCAAGAAGTGACGACTGGAAGAACAGGTCGCCGCATGTGTATCCGGTTATGCACAATTCAGGGAAAACTACATATTGCGCAATACCGTCGAATTTCTTTATATTTTCTATAATGGCGAATCCGTTTTCCCCGCAGTCGGCAACGGTCACAGGAAGTGAAACGGCCGCAGTCCTTACAAAACCATATTTCATAAAACACCTCTGCACTATTTTATCACACAAAGACTATTTCAGCACATCCCCGAGTACTCTCATGAAATTTCCCGACGCAATGTTCCTGACATCGTTTTCACTGTAATTGATGCGGAGCAGGCTGTCGATAACCAATGACAGCTCCGCCGGACCGTCTATAGCCGACTTGTCTCTTTCAATCCCATCAAAATCACATCCAAAACCCACATGCCCAGGACCCGCC
>JAWOIG010000077.1:0-12553 GCA_046484775.1 Clostridia bacterium
AAGAGCAGCAGGCTAGACAATGCCAGAAGAATCAGGGCCGCTCCAACCACCGAAATTGCAATTCGCCAGAACACTCCCCCGCTTTTCTTTTTTTTCTTTGCCATGAATCCTCCTCCACCGGACACCACATCCAAGTATTTATTCCACCTGCATGTCAATTCATTTTTTCTGCGTTTTCATATAGCTGTCTGACCTTGTCCTTTGGCATCAGCGCCGCAAGCAGCAATGCTATTATTATAATGCCCGGAATGTCGACCAGCAACCGTGTCACTGCGAATTTTGCTCCCAGGGATGCGACTTCAAACAGGAACATCGGAATTTTGGTTGTCGACCATGCCCCGATGAATATAAGTATGTTGCTGAACTTGACGCCCTTTTTCATGAATACGGCAGCAACGGGAAAAGCGCCGTACAATGGGCCGGCTGCGGCAGACCCAAGGACAATCGCAAGGATTACCCCCTTCAGCCCGGAGCCTTCACCCATGAATCTGACCATTGTTTCCCGGGGCACCCATACATCAAGCAGTCCAAGCAGTATGAATATGGGCGGAAGCACAAGCGCCATTTCCTTGAACGAGTAAGCCGTTATGCCTATCGCCCTCAGTCCGGCCTCCCTGCTGAACAAAGTGAATATCCCGACCCCCGCAATGGCAATTAAAACCATCAAATATCTCTTTATAAACTTTTTCATAAGCCGCCCACCACCAGTCCGATTATATAAGCAACGAAGAAAGAGAAAACAAACGCCATCAGATTCCTGTAAAGCGTCAATCTCTTGCCGAAATATTTGACCTCGACGGGAAATGTAATGACCCCGACCATCATGAGGGTGGATACGAATGCGCCGATCTGCATGTATCCGGCCCCTCCCTCGAGCAGCATCGCCGCCGTCGGAAAGGCAATGAACCCGGGTATCAGCGTTATGGAACCGACCACAGCGGCAAGCACGACTCCGAACCATCCGGAGTCTGCCCCTATGATTTTAGATATCACTTCAGGGTTGATCAAGGCCATCAGCACACCGACCAGCAATATGATTACCAGGAATTCAGGCAGGATATGCTCGAATGCCTTCCATGCCTTTTTCAAAACCATGCCGGTCTTCTTCCTGTCCTTGAAAAACGAAAGCGCAAAAAGAACCGCGGCCGCAATATACAGGAACTCAGCCATGCATCAACCTTCGTCGGAAATCATCTTCATGATTTCCGTATGCTTGGGTATTCTTCCCATGGACTTGATCTTTCCATTGATCATAAGTCCCGGCGTGCTCATTATGCCGGTTTTGATTATTTCCTCCATATCGGTGACATAAATCACCCTGGCGTCGGACCCAAGCTCTGCGACCGCCTTTTCGGTTAGCGTCAGAAGTTTCTTGCAACTCGCACATCCCGACCCCAATACTTTGATTTCCATAATTTACTCCTTTCAAAAACCCAGATAAAACATATATAATCCCAGAGCCAGTATGAACATTCCCATTATAACTTTGAATACCATGCTGTATTTGCCGAACTTTTCCGATACGGATATTTTTTTTACTAATCCCACAAAAGTTCCGGCAAGCAATAAAAGCGCGCTGTGTCCTATGGAATACATCAGCAGCAATACGATGCCAAGAACCAAATTGCCGCCTTTTGCAACCATGGCCAGCAACACAACAAGCACCGGAGTCGCGCAAGGAGATGCAAACAGTCCTCCGAGCAGACCGGTCAGCGCCGCCCCGATATAGCCTTTCCTTGAGCTTTTTTCCATCAGCGCCGGCTGCGGTATGAAATTTATGATCTCCCATGTCTGCAATGCCATCAGAACCATCAGGATTCCTATCAGCACATACCACCAGGAGCCTGCACCACTCATAAGCCTACCCAAAAGAGACGCGGCAATACCGAGCGTCGTGAATGTGACCGACATTCCCAGACAGAACACCAGCGAATACCTGAAGGCTTTTTTCGTATCGCCCCCCGCATATCCGCCTACATATCCGATTACCAGTGGCATTCCGGACAATGAGCAGGGCGTGAATGATGTCAGGATGCCTGCAATCAAAGCCAGAACCGGGGCGAGCCACGGATTTGCACCTATTATAGATCCCAACGTTTCAAGCCATTGATTTATCATTCAATACCCAGTTCTCTCAAGACATCCATAATTTCCTCCCTGGTCATTCCGCCCTCATGCGCAGCAAAGACCATTTCACCGCTTTCCCTATCCAGATATTTTATGAAATTCAGGTTCTTCCCGGAAGGAATGTAAGGCAAGCCATTGCTGTCGAAAAAGAATTGCGTCGGTATCACCCTGATAGGAATGTTCCCCGCTATCGAGGGGTTTTTCCAGACATCAACGAATTTGACTATGGCGCGGCCTCTCAGCTCTGCATTCAACGCTTTTAATACAGGAGCCATGGCCTTGCATGGATCGCATGAATCTGCCCCGAAATCTATCATGACGGGAAGACCGTAAGAAAGAATTTCTTCAAGGTCAAAATCTTCCGTGGCGTCAAGGTCAAACTCCGGGGATTCAAGCCAGTAGGCATCGATTTCTGTATTTGTCGGAACCATAGCCGATGAATCATCATTTTTTGAAAATGTGATGTGGCCATTCTTTACTAGATAAATCCCGGCCACAGCCACGGCAATCGCAACGAATATAATTATCTTCTTTGCCATTGCCGTCATCCTCGGTCTATTTGTCTTTTCTGTCTTTTCTATATCAGCCATTTAATTCTCACTACCGCAGTTGCCCCCGCAGCAGCATCCGCAATCTTCCTCTTTAGTTTCTGCCGCTATACTTTCATAGTCATCCGAATCCCCGCAGCCGCAGCCGGCGGCGCATTCGCATTGTACAGCCTCACAGCCCTCATCGTTGTCTTCACAGCCACATGCATTGATAGGTTTTCCGGTATGTTCCCCTACATATATAATGGCATACGCCGGACAAATACTGGCGCAGCCCCTGCAGCCTTCGACACAACCATCCGTAAACATAACAACCGGCCGCGGCGCTTTATTCTCCGAATAAACACCATGGCTGCATTTGCTTATGCACGCCCCGCACTCGGTACATAACTCATAATCAATGACCGGATACCAGCTTTTTGACATTTTGAATCCTCCTTAAATTTACTAAATCGGCTTATAGCCTGATGCAATATATTCCTCAGATAAACAGGAACCCAAGCGCATTGAAAGCATATCCTATGATCAGTATGCCCGCAACCACTATTCCTGCGAAAATCAGTAAAAGTTTTGTCTTTACAACCTTCTTCAGCAAAATCATCGACGGAAGCGACAGTGCGGTGACCGCCATCATGAACGCCAGCACGGTGCCCATTCCCACGCCCCTTATCACAAGCGCTTCTGCAATAGGCAGCGTTCCGAAAATGTCCGCATACATCGGAACTCCGATGGCGGTTGCGATGATTACCGAAAATATGTTTTCCTTTCCAAGGACGGCTGAAATAATCTCCTGCGGTATCCAGTTGTGTATCGCGGCGCCGATTCCGACCCCTATCAGGATGTACAGCCATACACGCTTTATGATTTCAACCACCTGGTCCCGGGCGAAGGAAAGCCTGTCCCTTACTGTCATTTCCGGGGCGTCGATTACCGCTGCCTTTCCCGTGTTGTATACAAACGGCTCGACATATTTTTCAAGCTTTAGTTTGCCAATGACCGTTCCGCCAAGCACCGCCAGAAGAATCCCAACGAATACATATGCCAGCGCAATCCTCCAGTTGAAGATGCTTGCCAGCAGAATCACGGATGCCAGGTCCACGAGCGGAGATGATATGAGGAATGAAAATGTGACGCTGATGGGCAGGCCTGCGTTCGTGAATCCGATGAAGAGCGGTATCGACGAACATGAGCAGAAAGGCGTAAGCGTGCCAAGCAGTGCTCCAAGCGTGTTTGCCCCGACCCCCTTGAACCGCCCCAGTATTTTTCTGGTGCGCTCGGGAGGAAAGTGGCTTTGTATATATGACACGGTGAATATCAGGACCGCAAGAAGCATGAAGATCTTTATTACATCATATATGAAGAAATGTATGCTGCCGCCAAGCCTTTCCGCTGTGTCCAGACCGAACACCTTCTCTACAAGCAGCCTGACCAGGTTGCTTAGCCATTCCATTTTGAGAAATTGGTTGTTGAGCCATTCGAAAATTCCCATTTACCTGTCTCCCTTCATATTCCCCGTGCCTGCAATGACGGAATCGCCGGGGAACCATCCCCTGGTCTTGTTTGCTATCCTTACAAGCGTCAGCATAACGGGAACCTCAACGAGTACGCCGACTATCGTTACGAGCGCCGCCGGCGACTGCAGGCCGAAAACCGATATCGCCACTGCGACCGCGAGCTCGAAGAAGTTGCTTGCGCCTATCATTCCTCCCGGTGCCGCGACGTCATGCGGAAGTTTCCATGCCTTCGCCCAGAGATATGCTATGAAAAAGATCAGGAAGGTCTGGATGGTAAGCGGAATCGCAATCAGCAGGATGTTAAGCGGATTGTCCACGATCGTCCTTCCCTGGAATGAAAATATTATTACCAGCGTCAGCAAAAGACCCGCAACAGTTATATTGTTGAATCTGGGTATGAATGTTTTTTCAAAATACTCAACACCTTTTTTCGAGGTGATGACGGTCCTGCTCAGCCACCCGGCGGTCAGCGGAATCACTACAAAAAGCACCACGGATAAAAACAGCGTGCCCCATGGAACCCCGATGCCCTCGACCCCGATCCCTCCCAGCGTGAACAGCAGACCTACGATCGGTGCGAACAGAAGCAGGATTATCAGGTCGTTCGTCGCCACCTGCACAAGGGTATAGGCAGGATTTCCTTTTGTCAGATGGCTCCAGACGAATACCATGGCGGTGCATGGCGCGGCTCCCAGCAGCACTGCCCCAGCTAGGTAGTCCGACGCCATTTCAACCGGTATGGCCTGCCTGAAAATAACAAAGAAAAACAGATATGCGATGCCGAACATCGTGAATGGCTTGATGAGCCAGTTTGTAACCCAGGTGATTACCAGGCCCCTCGGATTTTTACCGACATTCCTTATGCTCGCGAAGTCGACCTTGAGCATCATCGGGTATATCATGAGCCATATCAGGATGGCGACCGGAATCGATACATTATAGTACTCGAACTCACCAAGGAACTCCGGCACCGCCGGCAGCCACAGGCCAATCGCGATTCCCGCACCCATGCACAGAAGAACCCAGAGTGTCAGATATTTCTCAAAAAATCCGATGCCTTTGACTGTTTTATTATCCATTTCTACTCCCTTTCCCGCATCCGGGGCCGCAATCCGTGCAGCCGCAGTCTTCCTCAGTCCTGAAAATATCCGAAATGAAAGAACGCACTTCACCCGCTCTATCCTGGTTCAGCGTGTATCTCATCCATGCTCCATCACGCCGGGCGTCGACCAGACCGCTCTCGGCAAGTATCTTCATGTGATAGGAAAGAGTGGGCTGAGTGATGTTGAATTCCTCGAGAATCCTGCATGCGCACATCTCCCCGCAGGACACCATGTCCAGAATCCTTAGCCTAGTCTCATCTGAAAGCGCCTTCAGCACCGGTACATATTCCGCATAATTATGCTTCATTCCAATCATCTCCCTCCGATATTATATAGATAATATTCTATGATATTGATAATTATCTATATCCCGCATTATATTACCCCTCACAATCCAAGTCAACACAAACTCATTGCTTAACCGAAGCTTAACAAAATCGACAAATCATCCCAGGGACAATTTGTCGAAAAGTGGGGAAACATCCCTGGGACAATTCCCCCAAAAGTGGGGAATCATCCCTGGGACAATTCCCCCAAAAGTGGGGAAACATCCCTGGGACAATTCCCCACCCACCTGCCTGGGACAATTCCCCACACAGGCGTTGCCGAGAAGTTTGTGCTTGTTAATTCCTTGACAAGACAATGGTCATTTGAGAAAATGGTAGCGTTGATTTGGGATAGGGTATAATTAATTGAAAATCTATCCTCTTCAACAGAGATTAAAAGCTTCCTCCGGTACGGATGCATCATCTATCGGAGCGGAACGGATGCGCAGGAACAAGGAGATATAAATGAGTTCAAAAATAGTAATCGTCGGCGCCGGCTATGCCGGGATACTCACGGCAAAGAAGCTGGCAAAGAAATTCAAGAAGAGCACCGATGTATCCATCACGATCATCGACAAGAACCCATATCATGTAATGCTTACCGAGCTTCATGAAGTGGCGGCATGCCGCGTGCCTGAAGATAGCATACGTGCCAGCCTCAGCAAGATATTCGCCGGGCGGAATGTCAACGTCGTACTCGACACAATTACATCCTTCGACTTCAAAACGCAGAAAGCCATAGGCAGCGCGGATGTTTATGAATACGATTACCTGGTTATAAGCGCCGGCTCCAAGCCCACCTACTATGGAATTCCGGGCGCTGCCGAAAATGCGATGAACCTGTGGTCATACGAAGACGCCATGAAGATCAAGGATCATCTGGAGGATACCTTTGCGGCCGCATGCAAGATGGCCGACCCTGAGCAAAGAATGAAGGCCCTTACCTTCTATATAGTGGGAGCCGGTTTCACGGGCGTCGAGATGGCGGGCGAGCTCGCCGAATACGCCGATGTAATAACGGAAAGATTTGATATAGACCGCAAGGAGGTCCATATCAACATAGTCGACCTGCTTCCAAGGGTAATCCCCAACCTGTCCGAAAAAATGGCAGTCAAGGCCGAGAAGCGCCTGGCGAAAATGGGAGTCACAATCACCCTTAATTCCAATGTATGCAAGGTGGGCCCGGATTATCTCGAGATAATGCAGGATGGCGTATGCGTAAGGCATGACGCCTCCACAATCATATGGAGCGCCGGGATCGAAAGCGCAGACATAGCAGCGGAAGCCGCAAAGAGCCTGGGTGCGAACAAACGCAACCGCCTGAAGACGGACGCTTTCCTGCGCTCCGTCGACAACGAAAATGTATTTGTAATCGGCGACAATATGGATTATACACCCGAAGGAGAAACCTCACCGGTTCCCCAGGTCGTCGAGAACTGCGAGCAGAGCTCGGCGGTAGCCGCACACAATATCAGATGCCTCATAAATGGCACCGGCGAACTCAAGGAGTACAAGCCGAAATTCCACGGATTCATGGTCTGCATCGGAGGCCGCTACGGCCTTGCGTATGTAGGCTTTCCCGGCCACATGTTCAACCTGCCGTCATTTTTGGCCATGTTCGTCAAACATTTCATAAACATCGTCTACTTCTTACAGATTCTCGGCTGGAACAAGGTCGCAAGCTACATGAAGCATGAATTCTTCACGATAAGAAACCGCAGAAGCTTCGTAGGCGGACACCTTTCAAACCGAACTCCCAGTTTCCTGCTTATGCCTATTAGAGTGTGGCTCGGAGCGGTCTGGCTGTTCGAGGGCATCAAGAAAATTACAGAAGGCTGGTTCTCGGGAGCGAAGCTGGCCAACTTCTTCGGCGGCGCCAACGCATGGTTTGACTCGGTGCTCGGTACTGCTTCGTCATACGGCACTGATGCCGCATCGGCCGCAACCGATGCGGTCACTGCGGCAACCGGAGCGGCTGGCGGAGGAACCGAGGCTGTCGGAACCGCCATAATGAATTGGAACATACTCGGCATATTCAGGATGATATTCGTAAGCGGCAAGGCCGTTGCCGAATCGACGATGAACGACTTCGCCTTTAAACTCGACGTCCCGCTGATAAACTGGCTGGTCGACAAACTCATACTGTCAAGCGACGGCATGCAGGTATTCATGCAGATTGCAATCGTAATCATAGAGATACTTATCGGCCTGTCGTTGATCAGCGGCCTCCTTACATTCCCATCGTCAGCAGCCTCCCTTGTGCTCCAGTTCATGTTCGTAACGACCACCGGACTGTACCTCGGGACATTCTGGATGATATTCGCGGCGATAGCCGTACTCATCGGCGGCGGCAGCACGCTTGGCCTTGACTACTATGCGCTTCCCTTCCTCAAGGACAAGTGGAAGAAAACAAAGATTGCAAGAAAGCTATACATATACAATGACTGATGAATCGATTTTGAAAAACCGGATTTTTGAATCCGGCTACAACACCGCATATGATCAAATGAAGAAAGAAGTGGCCGGGACATTAGCCTCGGCCCCTTTGATCATACGGGAATATACAAGCCATATCGGCAAAGCCACAGGTAAATTCATACGCGCCAGGGCGCTGCTTTCATGCGCTCAGGACGACCTCGGGGAAATATCACCCAGGGCCGTCCGGCTGGCTGCTGCAATCGAAATATTCCATCTCGCCACGCTGGTGCACGACGATGTCATTGACGACGCCCCGATCCGGCGCGGAATCGCCACTCTTCAGAAGAAATTCGGGACCCGCACCGCCGTAATCTGCGGCGACTATCTGCTGAGTATAGCTCTTCGGATGCTCGCATCGGCCTATGACAACGACAGCCAACCCGAACAAAGAATGGTCAATCTGCTCGGTAAACTCTGTCTCGGCGAACTACGCCAGCACATAAACAACGGCAACTATTCCCTGTCGGTCCTCCAGTACCTGAAGATCATCGCGGGCAAGACAGCTTCGCTTTTCGAAGCCGCGTTCTTCCTCGGAGCCTCGCTGGCCATCCGCGAAAATGCGGTCCTCAAGGCATACGGACGCTTCGGACGCTACATCGGGATGGTTTTCCAGCTTACGGACGACTGCCTTGACTTCGAGTCCACCGAACAGACGGCACGGAAACCCGTCCAGTCGGATTACGAGCAAAATGTCGTAACGCTCCCGCTCATACATGCACTGCGCGAATCAGGCGAACTGCGGGAAAAGGCATTAGCAGGACACCTTGAGCGTGAAACAATAAACGAAACCGTGGTTAGGACCGGCGGCCTGCGCCACACGAAGGCACTCGCCGGAAAATATTACAAAAAGGCGATGGCAGTGCTTGAAGGACTCGACATGCCGGAATTTAAAAGGATGCAGCTGTCGGCCATTGCCGCAAGGGCATACGGAATATCCGCGCCCCATGCTGCCAAGGAGTAAGATGCTTTCCCGATTCCTGAGCTATGTTGAAATAAAGACAAAGATAACCAGCGCATTCGCATTCCTGCTTTCGCTGGCTTATCTCTTTTACATAGGACAACCCGTCGACTGGCACCGGACGCTTGTTTTCTTCGCTTCCATGTTCCTGTTCGACCTCACAACCACTGCCCTGAACAACTACATTGACACAAAGACTAACCACCAGACACTGCAGTTCAGGCGACCTGCCGCTCTTGCCATATTTTTCATCCTGCTGGCACTGAGCATCGCATCGGGCCTGTATCTCTTCCATCTGACGGACATCGTGGTGCTGCTCGCAGGGGGATTGTGCTTTGCAACCGGCATACTGTACACCTTCGGCCCGCTCCCCATATCCAGGCTGCCCCTGGGAGAGGTCATGTCGGGATTGTTCTACGGCTTTTTCATCCCGTTCCTGATCCTGTACATAAACATGCCCGCCGGAACCTACCTGACCCTTGGTTTGATCCAGCCGGGTCCCGCCGTATCGCTGACTCTGAACTTGCTCCCGCTGGCAACGGTCGTCCTGCTGGCCGCCGCACCGGTCTTCACCACCGCAAACATCATGCTCGCGAACAACATCTGCGACCTTGAGAAAGATATCGCCGTCAAACGACACACGCTCCCCTACTACATCGGCGGCCGTGCACTTACGCTCTTCGCTTGGACATACTACGCCGTTTATGTCGTCGACATAGCAATGGTCGCAGCGGGAATGCTCCATCCCCTGGTCCTGGCATCGCTGGTCACGCTGATACCCGTTTGGAAGAATATAAATAAGTTCAGGAAAACACAGGACAAGCAAACCACATTCCATGTATCCATAATCAACTATGTCGTTATAATGGGTTCGCACACGCTCCTGATCTTCCTGAGCGGATTCATCGGGGGCTGAGCAGCTATGAAATTCTTCAAGAAATCCGATATTTTAGTAATTTTCGCAATCATCGCGGCCAGCCTTCTCGTCTGGGGAGCCTACAGGCTTTTGACAAGGAAGGATGCGCCGGTCGCTGAAATCTATTATTATTCAGAGCTTGTCAAAACCGTTGAACTGGATACGGGCGAGGACCTGGTCTTTTCGATTGAAGAGGAGCCCGACGTCATCTTCCACCTGTATCCCGACGGAAGCATACGCTTCGAGAAATCCGATTGCCCCGACCAGATCTGCGTCAACACGGGAAGAATAAGCTCGCCCGGGCAGTTCTCGGCGTGCCTGCCCAACGGGGTTACGCTGAAGATAGTTGCGCGCGATGACAGCGAAGGGCCCGACCTTGTGATCGGAGGCGGACAGTGAAACCGATGGGAAAAGGAATGAAGATGCAGCCGCTCAACATGTATGAGACCAGGGGAAGGACGCACACGCTCGTGCTGACGGGATTGCTCTTTGCGACCTCGATAGTACTGTCGCTGCTTGAGGGAATGCTTCCCCCGCTGCCCATCGCGGTGCCGGGCGTCAAGTTCGGCCTGTCCAACATCGCCGTAATGTACGCCCTGTTCTTCCTCGGGGCATGGCCCGCATATGGGATAGCAGTGCTGAAATCCGCCTTTGTGCTTGTCACACGCGGCATGGTCGCAGGCATACTGAGCCTATCGGGCGGATTTTTATCAATAACCGTCATGCTGTTGCTATATTGCCTGTTAAAAAATAGACTATCTTATGTTATAATAAGCGTTACAGGCGCTATTTCGCACAACCTGGGACAATTTGCGGTGATAGCCCTGATATATGTAGGCACGAGCGTATGGTTCTACCTGCCGGTGCTGATGATATCGGGAGTAGCCTCGGGAATACTTACAGCGGTACTATTAAAGGCTGTTTTACCGGCTTTGAAAAGGCTGGTTTAAATAGAAATAATATTTCTTTGGAGGAAATGAATGAAAAAAATACTGGTATTAATTTTAATTTTGTCCATTCTCGCTTTTGCAGTTGCAGGCTGCTCGACGAAAGGCGGGGAAAGCGTTAAAACAGGACTCGCCGTGCTGACATCAGTGGCAAAGTCAAAGGATGCGGGCGAAGCAGCGGGCCTTGCCCAGGCTGATTCGGTCATAGTGGCTGTAACGGTCGACAATGACGGCGTCATCCAGAACTGCGTAATCGACACGGTCCAGACGAAGATTAATTTTGCAGCCGACGGCACGGTCACAACGGCTTTGAATACTGTTTTCGCAGGCAAGCAGGAACTCGGTGAAGGCTACGGAATGAAGAAAGCTTCCGCCATCGGCAAGGAATGGCACGAGCAGGCAAACGCCTTGGCTGAATATGTCAAGGGCAAAACGGTCGAGCAGGTCAAGGGAATAGCCGTCAATGAAGAAGGCGTTCCGACCGATGCAGACCTTACATCTTCCGTTACGGTCCATATAACCGACTATGTAGCGGCAATCGAAAAAGCGGTTGCAAATGCGAAGAGCCTTGGAGCCAATGCGGGCGACAAAATCGGCATCGGCGTAACCAGCACGGTTGACAAGTCGAAGGCCGCAACAGCCGACAAAGCAGGTTTGGCGCAGGCATATGCAAACATCACGGTTGTTACGGTCGACAAGTCGGGCGTAATTACCAGCTGCATAATCGACGCAGTTCAGGGCAATGTCAACTTCGACGCGCAGGGCAAGATAACCACGGACCTTGCGACACGACCCAAAACAAAGAACGAGCTCGGCGACGGATACGGCATGAAGGCTTCATCCGGAATCGGCAAGGAATGGTACGAGCAAGCGGCGGCATTCGCCAAATATGTAACCGGCAAGAATCTCGGCGAGGTCAAGGGAATCGCCATGAGCGCCGAGGGCGTGCCCACGGATTCGGAACTTACATCTTCCGTAACAGTGCATGCAGGTCCGTTCGTTTCCATAATCGAAAAGGCCATTGGCTCGGCAAGGTAGACCACAGGGTGAGAATTGATTTTTAACATAGGTGAGAGATGGCGTGCTATCTCTCATCTTGTTTAAGGAACTGAAATGAGAATAAAGACCACCATACTTGCAGTATTGTTCGCAATATCGCTGGCATCATGCCAGGCCCGGGCCGACCGGCGTTACGAGGCCCAGTTCCTGCAGCTCTTCGACACCATCACGCAGATTGTCGCCTATACCGGGGACCGCGGGGAATTCGAGAGCCAGGTCAATCTGATATACGAAGAGCTCGAGGAATACCACCAGCTTTACGACATTTACAACAATTACGATGGCGTTGCGAACATAAAGACAATCAACGACAACGCAGGCATTGCACCGGTGTCCGTGGATTCCCGCATCATCGGTCTTTTGAAATTTTCAAAGCATGTCCATGAAACAACGGGCGGTGCGGTCAACGTGGCTTTCGGAGCTGTGCTGACAATCTGGCACGAATACCGAAACGCAGGGATTGACGACCCCGAAAATGCGGAGCTCCCCCCCATCGAATTGCTGAGTGAAGCCGCCATGCATACAGACATCGACAGGATAATCATCGACGAGGAAGCCTCGACGGTGTATCTGGCCG
>JAWOIG010000008.1:0-17568 GCA_046484775.1 Clostridia bacterium
CGCGCGAGCGGACATCGATCACGCGTGCGCTGTCCGCCAGCAAGGCATCATAGGCCTCGGTCGCGGACCAGGTCGTTCGACTTTGCGCCTGCGAGGCAGACACGCCAAGCGGCATTGCCAGAGTCGACAGACCCAGCAGGACGCGGCGACGGTTCCGTTTCAAGCTCATGCTAACCTCCGACCTTGTCAGGCCGCGTCGACGGCGCGCACGAGCATGTCGCGGACCTGCCCAGCAACCGTGTGCAGTTCGGGATTTTCCACGGCCGACATCGAGGCGACCGGATCGACGGCACTGACCTCCGTGCCTCCGTCGACACTGCGCAGGATCACGTTGCAGGGCAGCATCGCGCCGATCCGCGGCTCGAGGCCGATGGCCTCCCAGGCCATCTTCGGGTTGCAGGCGCCGAGGATCAGATAGCCATCCATATCCGCATCGATCTTCTTCTTCATGGTGGCCTTGACGTCGATCTCGGTCAGAACCCCGAAGCCGCTGGTGGCGCAAGGGCAGTGGCAGTGGGCGGTGCTGTTCTACATCATGGCGACGATCGGCTTTTCCGGCAGTGTCACCTTTTTCAAGAAGATAGCCGAGGGAGCCATCGATCCGTCGATGGAAATGGAGTACACCGAGGCCGACCTTGAGTATGGAACAGGGAGAATCATCAAGGGCGAATACGGGGATGTCTATACGGTCAGCCAGCTTATCGAGCTGTCGTTGGTATACAGCGACAACTGTGCCATAAACATGATCATCAGGCTTTGCGGCAGGGATAATATCCTCGCCTACATGGCGGACCTCGGGGCAACCGTCAATTATGGCGCCCGGCACCGTTCGTGTCCGGCCGACATGGCTGTCTTTGCGAAGGAACTGTATGACAAATACATCGAAAACCCGGATCTATACGGGATAATGATCAATTACCTTGAGAATACCGCCTTCAACGACCGCATCAACAAACTGCTTCCCAAGGATATAGCGGTTGCACATAAAATCGGAAATTATGTCGGGGAAAATGCCTACAACGACATCGGGATCGTATTCGCCGACAGGCCGTACATAGTGTCGTTCATGTCGGAACAGACAAATGAGAACCTGGAGGCTTTTGATGTCATATCGAAGGTTTCGCTGATGATATACAGGTTCATGAACGGGATTGCGTATGAAACCGAAATGAATCCGATCGATGAAGCAAGACCCGAGTCATTCGCGTTCCAATATGATGTCGTCAATGAAACCGGTGCCGATTTCTTCAGGAACATAAACTTCGGAAGTCCTGAGGAATATGCCCGGATTGACGGGGTTCTGACTTTCCGCGGAAACAACTACAGGGACGGGGGAGCCTTCGGAAGTGTCGATGTGAACGAGGGGAAACTTGAAATAATCTGGTCTTTCGACGTCGGGGTGATTGACAACTGGCCGGGTACCGGCTGGACGGGGCAGCCTTCTATAATCAACTGGCCGGTGGAAACCGTCGCTCTGATGAACGTATATCCCGCTTTCAAGGGCAAGGAGCTTAAGGAAGTAATATATGCCGCGATGGACGGCTTCATATATTTTTGCGAACTTGAAACGGGCGAGTGGACCAGGCCGCCGATAGAAATCGGGTTCCCGACAAAGGGGAGCGTGACAGTCGATCCCCGCGGATACCCGATACTGTACACGGGACAGGGAGTCGATTACAACGGGACTGTCTACGGCATGCCCAAATACAGGATGTTCAGCCTTATAGACCAAAGCCTGATCTATGAAATACCAGGATACGACAAGGATGCCTATAGGGGATGGTATGCGTTCGATTCGTCAGGCCTCCTGTATGCGCCCGGCGACATATATATTGAATGCGCGGAAAACGGACTCATATATATAATGAGCTTAATACCGTATACAATCGGGAGACGGGTGTAATATCCGTGGATCCGGTAACCGTCAAATACAGGTACAGGAATCCACTCAACGGAAGGCTCGGCATTGAGAATTCGCCCGCCTTTTACAAGAACTATATGTTTTTCGCCGACAACGGGGGCCTTTTGCAATGCATAGACCTGAACGAAATGAAACCCGTCTGGCTTGCCGACATGAGCGACGATACGGACAGCACGATCGTCCTTGAGGAAACAGCGGAAGGCGTCTTCATCTATGCGTCAAATGAATTCGACCTGCGCGGAGCCGCAAGAAAGAAAGAGATAGATGCGATGGCTCCCGAGGACAGGCCGTCTGAAATAATAATGGACAGCCATGTGAAGAAATTCAATGCGATGACCGGGGCGCTCGTATGGGAAACGGTCTATAAATGCCACTATGATTCATATATCAACGGCGGGTCGCTTGCAACCGTGCTTTTGGGCAAGGACGACATCAGCGACAGGATCATCGTAAACATAGCGAAAACCGGCTCAAAGAACGGGGGAAGGCTTGCGGCCCTGGATAAAAAAACAGGTCTGGAGATATGGGGATACGATCTTCCCAACTACAGCTGGTCGTCCCCGGTGGCTATATACGACGAATCAGCGGGCAAGACATATTTCATCGTATGCGATTTCAGCGGCATGATGAGGCTTGTGGACCCCATCGACGGGAAACTGATAAATGAGGTCAGCCTTGGCGCCAACATCGAGTCGACGCCCGCGGTATACGGGGACATCGCCGTCGTCGGTTCGTATGCAAAGAAAATATTCGGCGTAAGGATAAAATAAGTTCCGTGGTTCGGCTGCATCGGCGGGATTGCCGGCTAAGCCAATGCTTTTCAAACACGGAAAAAGTCCGTCAATTCATAGCCGGAAGTGCGTCTCAAATGTCAGGCAATGACAAAATCAGGGCAAATAATGCTTGTTTTTAATGTTGTGTTATTCTAATATATATACTTGAAACGCACGGACACGCCGCAATACGGAATCCAAGGAGAAAAGTCAATGATAAAGAAATACAAATCAAGAATGGCGATAAGGAACGCCGGTGAATTCAAGGAAGCGCTCGCCGGGACGGGAACCGATATTCCATTCGATGAAACCATTGATGCGGAGCTTTTCAGGGCGCCGCTTTCAATATCGGGGAAAGCCATTCCAAACCGCTTCTGCATACAGCCGATGGAAGGCTGCGACGGCGATGACAAAGGCCGTCCGACAGACCTGACATTCCGCAAATACAGGCGGTTTGCCGCAGGCGGGGCGGGAATGATCTGGGTGGAGGCGACTGCGGTGGTCCCGGAAGGCAGGGCGAACCCAAGGCAGCTTTGGATAAACAAGGACAGCCTGGAATCGTTCAAAAAGCTCGCCTGGGAAATAAGGGCCAATGCAAGGAATGAAAAAGGCGGGAAACAAGATACATTTTTGGTTCTTCAGCTGACACATTCGGGAAGATACAGCAAGCCCGAGGGCAAGGCAAAGCCTATGATCATGCATCATTCGCCTGTCCTCGACCCCACTCACAACCTTCCGGCCGATTATCCTCTGGTTACCGATGAATACCTGGACGAACTGATGGAAAAATTCGTCGAAGCCGCGGGCTATGCAAAGGAGTGCGGATACGATGCGGTTGATATAAAGTCATGCCATGGATACCTGCTTCACGAGATGCTGTCCGCATTCACAAGGGAAGACAGCAGGTACGGAGGCAGCTACGAAAACAGAACCAGGTTCTTCACCGAGACAATAAAGAAAGTACAGGAGGCGGTTCCGGGCTTGATCATAACCTCAAGGCTGAGCATCGCTGACGGATACGCCTATCCGTACGGCTGGGGCATGAAGACCGACGGCGGCAGCGACCCCGATCTGGCTGAGCCTGTGAAGCTTATTGCTGCGCTTGGGGAACTCGGAGTAGGGATGCTCAACATTTGCATAGGAAACCCATACTATAATCCAAATTACGAAAGACCTTATGACTTCCCGATCCAGGGCTTCGACCTACCGGCGGAGCATCCGCTTGCGACACTTGAAAGAAATGTTTCGCTTACATCGCAAATCGCACTCGCATTTCCCAAAATGACATTTGTAACTACCGGCACAAGCTGGCTCAGACAGATGATGCTTAACGTGGGCAGCCATATTCTTCGCAGCGGTAAGGGACAGATAATCGGACTTGGCAGGATGGCCCTTGCCTATCCGGATTTCGCCAATGATTTCTTCAGGAACGGATACCTTAGCATGGGCAAGGTCTGCATCACGTGCTCTTCCTGCACACAGATGATGAGGGACGGCATGGTTTCGGGATGCGTCATAAGGGATGCGGATATCTATGCCGCGATATATTACCAGGGGCGCCTGAAAAACACTGAATATATAAAGGATATGGCGGACAGCTGCAGGAATTGCTGGGGAGGGTCTTGCGGCCCGAACTGTCCGGCTGACATCGATGTCGCAGGCTTCATCCGTGAATTCTATAACGACAACATAAGGAAATCCTATGAAATAATGACAGCCAGGAACAAGATACCCGAGACCTGCTCGTACACCTGCCCCGCGGAAATGCTCTGCGAGCGCAGCTGCACGGCGGGAATACTCGGGAAGAACGCGGTCCCCATCAGCGAGATACAGAAATTCATCGCGACAAAGGCCAGGGAAGAAGGATGGACGAAAATCAAGGCCGGAAAACCAATCGGAAGGAAGGCGGCGATCATCGGATTCGGGGCAGCGGGCATATCCTGCGCCGTCACGCTCATCGAAGCCGGGGTATCGGCCGTCATATATGAAGCAGCGGATTATGCCGGCGGAACGGCGGAGGCAGTCATTCCTTACTACAGGTTTCCGAGGGACATTTTCAAAAAGGAAGTCGAAAGCCTGGGGCTTTTGGAGACGGGACTTTTTGAACTCCATTACAATACGCCGCTCAACGACGGCTTTACCCTCGACGATATAATGAAATCGGGATACGACGCGGTTTTCATCGGGGCCGGGATGTGCAAGACCGCCTCGATGGGAATGGAACCGAGGCCGGAAGGCGTCTTTGACGCCATGGATTTCCTATACAAGAACAAAACAGGCGGCATAAAGCTTGACGAGAACATCACTGCTGCCGTAATCGGCGGTGGAAATACGGCGATGGACGCGGTCTCTTCATTGAAGGACAGAGGCGTGAGAAACGTATACCTGATTTATAGAAGGTCGTTCAACGAACTCCCTGCCTGGAAAGAGGAAATAAGGCATGCAATGGAGATGGGCGTGCATTTCATGATACTGAGCCAGCCCGTGGCATACGAGGGCGGGGTAAAATTGAAGGGAGTGCGCATCGCGCATACGATGCTCGGCGAACCCGACGAATCGGGAAGGGCGAGGCCGGTGATCATACCCGATTCTGAATATGTTCTGCCGGTCGATGTCTGTGTCGAGGCCACCGGACAGAAAGTTCCCGCGGAATTGATTGAAAACCTGCAGGGGGTCGAGTTCAAAAAGGGTATAATTCCAGTGGATGAAAACATGATGACATCAAGGGACGGCGTCTTTGCGGGCGGCGACATCATAAGCGGCGGAACCACCGTGGTGCAGGCCGCGGGCGAAGGCAGGAAAGCCGCGGAGGCGATGATCAGAAGATTCAATGAAGGAGGAGAAGGTAAATGATTGATAAAAGGGTGGCCCTTGTTACGGGAGCGGCCAGGGGAATAGGAAACGGCATAGCGCTTGCACTCGCAAGGGACGGGTATGCGATAGTGATAATGGATGTCCTGAAAAAAGAGGACGTTGCCGAAAACGTAGCGGCTGTTGAGCAGACAGGCACTGAAGTGCTTTACATAAGAGGCGACATAACCAGTGCAACGAGCAGGAATGCGGTCGTCGCCGAGGCAATCGACAGATTCGGCAGGATCGACGTATTGGTCAACAATGCGGGGGTTGCTCCGAAAGTAAGGATGGACATTCTCGAGACCACCGAGGAAAGCTTTGATTTTGTGCTGGGAATCAATCTCAAGGGAACTTTCTTCCTCACACAGGTTGTGGCAAACAAGATGATCGAGCTTTCGGGGACGGTGCCGGACTACAGGCCGAAGATCATAAACATAGCGTCGATGTCGTCGTATGTCTCATCCGTATCGCGCGGCGAATACTGCATATCGAAGGCGGGCATAAGCATGGTCACGAAGCTTTTCGCGGACAGGCTTGCCGACCATGGTGTCAATGTATATGAAATACGACCGGGCATCATACTGACGCCGATGACCGAGGTCGTAAAGGGGAAATACGACAAGCTTATAGCTGAGGGACTTACGCCCATCAAAAGATGGGGTTATCCCGAGGATATCGCCAATGCGGTTTCGGCATTCTGCTCGGATAAGTTCGCTTTTTCAACCGGGGAAGTCGTCAATGTTGACGGCGGATACCACTTGCAAAGGTTATAGACGGAGGACGCAATGAAAAAAGATACAGTACCGATCAATGGAATCGAATTCGAAGCATACAGCCTAAATACGATTGTAATCGGAACGGGCGCGGCCGGATACAATGCGGCCGATACGCTTTACGACCTCGGGCAGAAGGACATCGCGATACTGACCGAGGGAATCAAAATGGGGACCTCCAGGAATACGGGTTCCGACAAACAGACTTACTACAAGCTTACGCTTTCGGGCAATACTCCCGATTCCGTGCACGAGATGGCCGAAACGCTTTTCAAGGGCGGCGGCATGCACGGAGACATAGCGCTGGTGGAGGCTGCTCTGTCTGCAAAGGGCTTCTACAAGCTGGCTTCCATAGGAGTGCCGTTCCCGCACAATAAGTATGGCGAGTACATAGGCTACAAGACCGACCACGACCCGCGGGAAAGGGCGACCTCGGCAGGTCCGCTGACCTCGAAATTCATGACGGAGAAGCTGGAGATACAGATAAACAACAAGGGAATCAAGATATTCGACGGATTCATCGCGGTTGCAATCCTTACAAAGGACGGTGCGGCCGTCGGCCTGCTTGCCGTTGACGCGGCTAAGCAGGAGTCGCCGAACATGGGATTCACATTGTTCAACTGCACCAACATAATATTCGCAACAGGCGGGCCCGCGGGCATGTATCTGACGAGCGTTTATCCGCCAAGCCAGACAGGCGGCTCGGGCATAGCGTTCGAAGCGGGCGCCGAGGGCATAAACCTCACCGAATCCCAGTACGGCATAGCTTCCACTAAGTTCAGGTGGAACCTTTCGGGGACATACCAGCAGGTAATCCCGAGGTACGTCTCGACGGACCGGGAAGGAAATGACGAAAGGGAATTCCTCGACGAATATTTCGAGGACAAGGGCAGGCTGCTTGATGCGATTTTCCTGAAGGGATACCAGTGGCCCTTCGACCCAAGGAAAATCGAGAACTTCGGATCTTCCATAATAGACATACTCGTATACAATGAAATGCAGATAAAGGGAAGGCGGGTGTTCATGGACTTCATGTCCAACCCGGCTTGCGCCGTCAGGGACGGCAAGTTCGACTTCGGCATGCTGGGTTCCGAAAGCTACAATTACCTGAAGAATTCAAACGCGCTGTTCGGTTCGCCGATAGAAAGACTGGCTCACATGAACCAGCCGGCCATAGACCTCTACATGAACAACGGGATAGACCTTTCGAAGGAGTATCTTGAGATAGCGGTCTGCGCGCAGCACAACAACGGGGGACTCAGGGGCAACATCTGGTGGGAAAGCAATGTCAGGCACCTGTTCCCGGTTGGCGAGGTCAACGGCACTTTCGGCGTATACAGGCCCGGCGGAAGCGCGCTCAACTCCACACAGGTGGGTTCCTTCAGGGCCGCCCAGTACATTGCGGCCAACTACAAGGACGAGCCAATGGCCCGGGATGATTTCACAGAGGCTGCATCCGGCACGGTCGGGAAGGTATTTGAAAGAGCCCGCAGGATCGCATCCAACGGCGGAAAGTCGAATATAATAGAAAAAAGGCTTGGGATGCAGGCAAGGATGACAAAAGCCGGGGCGCACATAAGGTCGCTGCAGGAAGCTGAGAAGGCTCTCGCCGAATCGCTTGCGGATCTTGACTCCTTCGAGGAAAAGACGGTCGCCGGCAACAGGTGGGAGATAGCCGAGGCGCTCAGGAACAGGGACATCCTCCTGACCCAGATCGTTTACCTCAAGGCCATATGCGAGTACATAGGCAAAGGCGGGAAATCCAGGGGTTCATACCTGGTCAGCGACGAAAACGGAATGCTTCCGCTCGACAAGCTTTCGGAGGACTTCAGATTCTCGCTTGATTCAGGGGACCTTTTGAAAAAAGCCTGCGTCGTCAGCCTGAACGCATCAGAAGGCGATTTGGGATTCAACATCGACTGGGAGAACATCAGGCCCATACCGACCGAGGACAACTGGTTTGAGAATGTATGGAATTCCTACAGGCGGGGCGAAATAGTAAGATAGACCGGTATAAAAACCGTGGAACCTCCGCAACCGTGCGAATGCACCGGCGCGGAGGTTTTTTTATAGCCCGGAAAACAACAGGATGTTCTTAAATTCATTTATGAATACCGGCGCATGTTCTGATATAATTTATTATAACTGAAAGCGGGGGTGGAGAATGAGCGAGATATTATTGGCGACCGTCCTGGACAGCGTCGAGCTTTTCCTTTATGAAGGTATCCTTAAGCAAAATGAAATACCCTATATCGTCAGGCAGACGGGCATCAGGGGTTATATGAAGATTCTGGGCGGGGCCTCGCATTCGGTGCCCGCGGATATTTTTGTGGCAGAGGAAGACCACGACAAGGCGGTCGAGTGCACCGAGGTCATACGCACTGAGGAAAACAAGGCGCCCGACAACAAGAACAATCCGGAGTACAGGAAGAAAATGATAATCGCCTGGATTATCACAGGCATTTTCGGACTTGCGATTCTGGCGGCCTTTCTATACGGCGCGCTTAAATGAACCGAAGGGGAGAGGCAATGGAAATAATCAACTGGGAACAAGTCAAGGCAAGGATCGCGGATCGGAAGTGGGCTTCGTCGGCATATGATGACATCAAAAAAAGCGCCGATGAGTTCATCGCTTCATATCATGACGACGCGGCGAGGACGGCGGGCTGGGGCCACAATTACCACTGCGACGACTGCGCCGGAAGACTCGAGTTCAATATAAACTCGCCCAATGCGCATAAATGCCATGTGTGCGGGAAAATCAACACGGGTTCCAAAAAGGACAATGCTTGGACGGCGTCATACAGGGGAAGCACATTCGCAACCGTATTCAATGCCGGTATATTGTATAAAATGACTGGCGACGCCAGGTACCCTTCATTCATCAGGAAGGTCATGGACTTCTTCGCGGATAATTACGAATCCTTCACGGCGGAGTCCCCGGCGAAGCGGTTCGAGGGAAAGCTTACGGGCATTAACCTGTCTGACGCCACGGGAATCATTCAGGGCGTGTTAGGAATGGACATGGCCAGGGAATGCTTTTCCGACGGGGAACTCGGCAGATGGCACGACAGGCTCTTTATGCCGCAGGCCGACATGTACGACCAGTTCTCGAATAAAATATACAACATCCCGGTATGGATGAAGGCCGCCGAAGGCATTATAGGAATTTTCTTCAATGATCCCGCGATCATAAACCGGGCTTTCTACTCGCGTTTCGGCATCATGGACCAGATGCGCAGGGGAGTCACAAAGGATGGCATGTGGTACGAGTTTTCACCGCACTATCACTTTTACTGCGCCCATCCCGTCACGTATCTGGTATATTTTGCAAAGAAGTATGATCTTGCGATCAGGGATGCGGACGAGCTGTACAAGTATCTCGAGGACTTGTACATATTCCCGGTGAAGAATATGTTCGGGAACGGTTTGCTGCCGAATCCGGGGGACGGTTGGCCCGACATCAGGATATTCAAATACAGCCGGCAGATGGAATATGCCGCTGCGATACTGGACAATGGATACATCAGGCAGGTCCTGGGCGCATGCTACAAGGACGCGGCATCGTCCCCTGAAAGGCTGCTCTTCAATCCCGGATATGCCGATACCGGGCTTCCCGTATTCGGATCGCAGAACAATGAGGACTCTTACAATGCGATATTGAGGAACGATTCAACCGAAGTTTTCATAAAGACAGGGATAAAGACCATATGCCATGCCCATCCCGATGTCATGAACATAGAGCTGTGCTTTTACGGCGATCCCGTTTCATACGATCTGGGGAGCAACGGATACAGCACCAGGATATTCAATGAATGGCAGAGGAAGACGGTGGCGCACAATACAGTGGTGCTGGACCGCAGGGACCAGAAATACGAACCCGAGGGCGAGGGAATCTGGCCGGAGGGCATAATCGAATATTTCGACGACAGCCGGATACGGGCGAAAAGCAAGAATGTTTACGAATGCTGCGACTATACCAGGGACATCAGCATAGACGGCCCCGTGGTCGACGATGAGTTCACGGTTGCGGGAGTAGAGGAATACACCATCGACTGGGTCTTTTACTGCAAGGGTGATTTGACCTGCGGCCATGAAACCGAGGCTTACGGGCCTCTGGGCGACGCCGAGGGGTACCAGCACTTGTTTGATGTGAAAAAATTCGACGGTTCCGGCGACTGGAAGGTCGAATTCGAAATGGAGGACAAAACGCTCGTTCTCGAAATGCAGGGCGCGCCCGGAACCGAGGTTTTCATGGTAGGAAGCTACACCGAGGATTTCAAGAGTACACGGCCGGGTGTGCTTGTAAGAAGGCATGGAAGCGGCACGGTTTTCAAAACGAAATATACATGTATAAGAAAAGGTGAATGATATGAAGGGTTTGGCGGGGAAATGGATCTGGTGCCCGGATGCGGGGGAGACCGAGAACACGGCGGTCTGTTTTCGCAAGGCTTTCACGGTCGTGCCGGGGGCCGGGACGATCGTAAGGATAAGCGCGGACACGCGTTATATACTGTATATAAACGGAACCGAAATCGGCCGTGGGCCGGCCAGGTCTACATTGGACAGATGGTTCTATGATGAATATGATGTCGGCGGTGATGTATCGGCGGGCGGGAATCTGCTGGCTGTACATGTATGGGATTACGGGTGGTCGACATACCAGTCCATAGCGAACAAAGGCGGTCTTGTATTCGATGTCCACTGCGGCGATGCGGTGGCTGCGGTTTCCGACGGGACATGCAGATGCGCCGTGGATTTCGGACTTGCGTCGAGGACGGTCAAGCGCAACGTCAACCTGGGCTTCATGGAGAACTACGATGCGCGCAGATTCCCCGCGGGCTGGATGAATGCGGATTTCAACGATTCGGACTGGGGCCTCGCGGCGGAAGTCGGGGACAACTGGGGGACGCTTGAAAAAAGACCGGTGAAGTACCTTGATACCCATATCGCCAGGGCTGCGAACGTAATGAAAATACGCGAGATAGTACCCCGCAGGAATGTTGTGTCCGTGAACACCAGGAATGCTTTCTTTCCCGGCAGGCGGGACGCCAATGCGACCATCATGACCGGATATATCGGCGCAATGATAGAGAGCCCCGAAGACACGGAAGGAATCATTGCCTTTCCCAACAACAAATGGAACGGCATGCACGGCGATTTCAGGATAGAAGGAAAACACTATGAAGTGGGCAAGGGCGACCGGGAGAAAAAGGTCCGGCTTAGAAAGGGCTCCCAGCTCTTCTTGATGGAACTGTCCGCCAAGTTTGACGACCTGTTCGTCCATATCGAATACGAATTCGATTGCACAGCGGCCTTTCGCGGTTTCTTCGTAGTGGGCCCCGTTTGGTTCATAGAGAATAAAACGGACGGATTCTCAAAGATTTACGGCGGCTTGAACGATTATGACGGCTATGGGGTTGCACCGGATTCAAAGGAAGCAATCTTCGGGTGCCGAACGATGGAGGAACTTCGGCAATACGGCGGCCTGCTGAAGGAAGTCGACCCGTCCTATATATTTTACAACGAGTACATTTATTCATTGGTCAGGAACACCGTTGTTTTGCGCGATATACCGCTGACAGGCAGGCATAATGCGATTCTGAGCGGGAACAGCGATTCGCTTGAACTGGATCCGCCGGCGCATGGCGGGTGCATGGAGATAATACTTGATTTCAACGATATGTTCGTCGGCAACATATATTTCAGGCTGAACGCCTCGGGCGGAACGGTGATGGACATCTATTGCTTTGAAAACATGTTCGAAGGTGAAATCGACTATACGTTCGGCCTCAACAACGGCATGCGCTATGTTTGCAGGGAAGGCTGGCAGGAATACACGACGAAATCCCGGATAGGCCTCAGGTACATGATGCTTGTATTCCGGAATATGGTCGGTCCCGTGGAAATCAGGGATGTTCTTGTGAACCAGAGGAGTTATCCGGTCGGCAGAAACGGGAATTTCAGATGCAGCGACTGGCAGGTTAACAAGATATTCGAGATATCCAGAAGAACGAACCTCATGTGCAGCGAGGATACGTTCGCCGACAGCCCGACCTACGAGCAGGCGTTCTGGAGCGGGGACGCCCAGGTGAGCGCAGCGGTCAGCGCGTTTTATTTCGGGGAATACGAGCTTCTCAGACATTGCCTCATGCAGGTGCCGCTTGGCAGGAAATATACGAAATTGCTTCCCGCGCTGATGCCGACCGACTGGGAAACGGCCATTCCGATGTGGACGATGAACTGGATCATCTCAATCGAACAGTACATCTTTTATACCGGGGACGAATCCGCGGGGCGCGACCTGTATGACGAGGTAAGGACCACGCTTGAATATTATTCGCGTTTTATCGGGGATGACGGCGCCTTCGACATATCGGCATGGAACATGATCGACTGGGCGCCGATGGACATAGGCAACGAAGGCGTCGTAACTGCACAGCACGGTCTGCTGGCGCATTGCTTTCGGATTGCGGCGAAGCTTGCATCCTTGTCCGGCAGGAGCGGTGACATTCCGTTTTATGAAAGATACGAGCGGCTTTTGCTTTCATATATGAATGAAAACCTGTGGGACGGTGAAAAGGGCGGGTTCATCGACGGATGGACCAAGGAAAACGGCCCGTCGAAAACAATCAGCATGCAGACCAACATCATGCTTGAGCTATACGGCCTTATAAGCGACGAGGCAAAGAGGGAATCGGTCCTGTCAAGGTTGCTGGGCCCCCATGAGGGCTGGCTTGAGCCGGGTTCGCCGTTCATGCTTTTCTATCTGTTTGAGATCTGGCACAGGCATGGGATGGACGCCGAAATCCTAGGGGAAATAAAGGAAAGATGGGGAATGATGCTCAGGTACGACTCATCGACCTGCTGGGAGGTTTTCCCCGGTTTTTATGAAAACTCGAGGACAAGGAGCTATTGCCATTCATGGTCGTCCGCACCCGGATATATTTTCATCAAGTATTTCCTCGGTCTTTCACCCGTGGGCGCGGGCTTTTCGGAGATGGAACTAAATATACCCGATATCGGGCTTTTATGGTGCGAGGGAAGCATTCCTACGCCATTGGGCAGGATAACGGTCTACTGGTCGAAGGAAAACAGCGCGCTCAGATACAGGGCGCGGGTACCCAGGGGGATAAGCATCGTTGAAAAAGAATGCCGCGGCTTCACTCCGGAACTGGAATGGTATTGAGCGGTGCATGATTTCAGCGAGTGCATATTCAATGAGGTTTTCATAGGAATCAATAAAAATGGCGTGGAATCTTTCACGGCGAAAGCAGAGAGGCGGTAAATATGTACAGGATCAGGACATTCGACAAAATTTCAGAAAAGGGGCTGGCTATTTTCGACAAGGCGATTTACGGGGTTTCCCCGGATGAAAAGAACCCGGACGCGATAATCCTAAGGAGCCATGTCCTGGAGGCCGATGAAATAGGCGGCGGCGTCATGTGCATCGCACGGGCAGGCGCGGGATACAACAACATACCTGTCGACCTGTGCTCGGGGAAGGGGATCGTGGTGTTCAACACGCCCGGGGCTAATGCGAATGCGGTCAAGGAGCTGGTGCTGTGCAGCCTTTTCCTGTCGGCAAGGGATGTGGTCGGGGGGATACTTTTCGCAATATCCCTAAAGGACTCTGATGATCCGGCTGGGGCGATAGAAAAGGGCAAGTCAAGGTTCATGGGTCCTGAGCTCAAGGAGAAGAACCTCGGCGTCATCGGACTGGGAGCCATCGGCGTAATGGTGGCAAATGCCGCGCTGGAGCTCGGGATGAGCGTCTACGGCTATGATCCGTATCTTTCGGTGGAATCCGCATGGGATTTGTCAGGAAAAGTAAAGAAGGCCTCAAGTCCCGAGGAAGTCTACAAACATTGCGATTACATAACCTTCCATATTCCGCTCGTTGAATCCACCAAGGAGATAATAGGCCGGGAGTCGATTGGGAAAATGAAGGAAGGCGTCAGGATACTCAATTTCTCAAGAGGAGGCCTGGCAGACGAATCCGCATTGCTTGGGGCTCTTGATTCGGGAAAGGTTGAAAGATATGTGACTGATTTCCCCGGGAAGGCATTGCTCGGGCATCCAAAGGCCGTCTGCATACCGCATCTGGGCGCATCGACATCGGAATCCGAGGAAAACTGCGCGACAATGGCGGCAAGCCAGATAAGGGAGTACATGGAAAACGGAAATGTCGTGAACTCTGTGAATTTTCCGAAATGCATAATGGAACCGACATCGCCGGGAAGGCTTACGGTGGCGCACAGGAATGTTCCCAATATGCTGGGACAGATACTGGCCTTACTTGAAAAACAGAACATAAAGGTCGAGGATATGCTGAACAAAGGCAAGGGCGATTATGCATATACGATAGTAAACACCTGCTCGGAAATAGGGGAAGATGTTCTTGAAAGTGTAAATGCAATAGACGGAGTGCTCAGGGCCAGGACGATCAAATAATCGCTCATTGCAATCCGAAGCCCTTCAGCAGCTCCATGGTCCGGTGATACGAGGCAATCGCCTCGGTGCGGGCGTACTCGTTCGCGTGGACAAGGGATTCAGGATCCGGGACGGGGATTATTTCATAATGAAGCCCTGTCCCGTCTTCATATTTATATGGCCAGGTCGGAACGGGTCTTGCGGTTCGCAATGATACCTTTCCCGAACCGTCGATGTCAAAATCCATAAGAATCATTACGCCGTCCTCTGTATGCAGTGCATTGGCCCGCTTGTCCTGCCTGATGAAATTCGAAATGAAATTGCCCATGGAGTATATTGCATATTTATATTCGCCGTCGATGAAGAATGTTTCGTCCGGCCTTACGACATGGGGGTGGGTCCCCAGTATTACGTCGGCCCCCGCCTCAAACAGGACCCGGGCGTAACCTGACTGCCATTCCTCGGTCTGTCTCGTGTATTCCTCTCCCCAGTGAAGATAGACGATGACGAGGCCCGAATGGGAGGCGGCGGTCCGGATGTCCGCAATGATTGATTCGCGGTTCATGGTATTGACCATGTGCTTCCTATCGGGACCCAGCAGCGAGTCGTTGCCGTTAAGATGCTGGGTGTATGCCAGTATGCTGACTTCGGTTCCGGCGACCGTGACCGTCAGATAATTCTTTTCCTTTTCATCATATGTTCCGATTGAAAGAAGACCCCTGTCCTTGATTTGGGCAAGTGTCCGGAGTATGCCGTCCTGACCGCGGTCGAGTGTGTGGTTGTTGGCCGTGACGATTACATCGAAGCCCGCATATTTCAATCCGTCCAGAATTGCGTCGGGGGTGTTGAACAGAGGGAAGCTCGTGTATCCCGAAGACTCTCCGGCCGTGACCGTCTCCAGGTTTGCAATCGCAAGGTCCGCGCCTTCTATCAGAGGCTTTACCAGGGTATAGTTTTCAAGAAATGAATATATTCCCGTTTCCTTGTCATATGCAGCCCTCAGGTTGTCGGCGTGCGCCATTACATCGCCGGCCGCCAGGATGCTGAATGAGCGCGGCATGGGCTGGGCGGAAGGTTCGGGAGGGGCCGTCGCAGGGACGGAGGTTTCCGGAATGGCGTTTGCCGCCGGTGCCGATGGCGTCGGAGCGGGGGATTTATCTTCGGACAACTGCTCCAGACCGAAAGAATCGGAGGCGGTCGGCGCAGGGATTTCCCCGGCCGGCCAATTCAACGAACAGCCGACGGCGATGAACGAAACAAGTATAAGCAGAATGGCGAGGAATTTCCTTAGTTTATGCATACATGGATTATAGCATAAGAAAAGCGGCCGGGAAATGACAATAAAAGACAATTATCACCGGTTTGACTGCTCGCAACAATAGATATTAATAAAAATATTAACAAAATTAATAAAAATATTAAAAATTATTAAATTTATTTAATATTATGCTTGACATAGCAAATAATCGATATTATAATTTGCATGTAATCAGAAAACGGATATGGAAGTAGAAAGTATATGGATTGGTTGGGAGGCGCGACAATGAAAAGATGGATGAAAGCAGAAAATGTGAAACGGGGAACCCGGGAACACAGAAGTTATGGAATGGCTGAACTGGAAAAATGCAAGAGAACAGTGATGGCAATATCGGCTCTCATATAAAAGGGAGATGCGGAACCTCTTTGAGGAAACAGGGAGATGATGGAAATGAAAAGAAATGACAGGATTGAAAAAAATCCATACTGGAACAAGAGGGATTTGAAAAACAGGATCGAAGAACTCGAAAGAATAAGAAGCGAGGCGCTCGTTATCCAAAGACCGATGATATGACGCCCGGATTGCCGGTGCCGTCGGGCATCGGCGGCCTGAATCGGAATAAAGCCGTAAATTTATGGATATAAATTAATGATATGGCTGACATAATGAAATAGTTGAATAATATATGAATTAAGCAAGGAGGACACAAAATGGCTAAATATAAAGCACCGGGCAAATGCCCTGTCTGCAGCGGGGAACTGGCTATAACCAAGCTGACCTGCAGCCAGTGCGGAAGCGAACTTACGGGATACTTCGAAGGATGCAGGTTCTGTTCCCTGTCGGACGAGGACAGATACTTCATCGAAATCTTCATCAAGAACAGGGGAAGCATCAAGGAAGTGGAGAAAGAGATGGGAATATCGTATCCGACGGTAAGGGGAAGGCTGGACGATGTGATCAGAGCCATGGGATACAAGCCTTCCGACCCCGAGCCTGAAGTTGATAACTCGGATATTTTGAAAAAACTCGAGGACGGCGAAATAACGCCCAAGGAAGCAACAGAACTCATTAAAGAAAGAAAGAAGGGTGTTTGATATGGATGAGAAGCAGAAAATCCTTAAGATGGTTGAAGACGGAAAGATAACTGCGCAGGATGCGCTTGAGCTCCTTGATGCCCTGGGCCGGGACGAAAAGCCGGCCGCCGAACCGGCGAGAAAAGTCCCTGGCAAGAACAGGATGCTTCGTATAAGGATAGATGCATGCGGGAAGGGCTCCGGCAAGGAAAGGGTGAAGGTGAATGTGAATCTGCCCTTGAGCGTGGCGAAGAAGCTTACGAGCCTGTCCAAGGTTATACCGGATGAAGCGAAGAGCGAAATGGAAAAGAGCGGCTTCAATATAGACGACCTTAATCTGGCGAAAATTATTGAGGCCATAGAAAACGGCGAGATGGATGAGAACATCGTCGACATCGAGGCGAATGATGAAGAGGATGGATCCAGTGCTATGGTAAAAATCTATGTCGACTAGAGGATACTGGCTTATCGTCCATATAAGGAT